>DASYCJ010000048.1:0-15948 GCA_036500225.1 Gammaproteobacteria bacterium | reverse complement strand
CCATGATCCAACACGTCATCGGCATAGTGTTTCTGCTCTTGGGTGCGCCAGCCTTTACCTTGGCTTCTTCAGCGGAGCGAAGGTAGCTGCCGCGGTCAAACGGCGGAGAATCCTCGGTGTTCCTTTCTTTGTTATCGGCGTCGTCGATATGCTTTTCTGGTTCATCAAGGCAAACCTGCCCCGCAGTGACGGAGTGATAGGAACTGGTTCCTCACCGCATGATGGGGCATCGCCGCGAAGAGAAGGGGTGAATACCTTAAAAGGTTGGTGCCCAACTCCAGGTCCGCTCTTTGCCTTGCCAACTAGTCTTTTAAAATCGCAGGCTTATCGCTTTCTCTCTGGAGGATCCCCCGCCGCCTCGGGTAAACACCCTAACTTAAAAAAATGTGCGCTATCTCTGTTTTCAAATCCTCGATGTTTTGGTATTTTTCTGCCGCATCAGACTTACCAATATCCCGAGCGTACGATTGTGACCGTAACCTTCTACGACCGTAGTGGCAAAGCCGTCGCCTATAGCGAGGACGGCCAACACGTGCACCTGTTCAGTGGCGAGCCCGTGGCGTACCTAGATGCGCAGGCGGTCTATTCCTACCGTGGCGAGCTGATGGGCTGGTTCGAAGATGGCTGGCTGAGGGACAAGGACGGCCGCTGCATCGCCTATTCCGAGCAGGCCACCGGCGGCCCGCCGCAGCCGGAGAAGGCGCGCCGGCCGGCCCAGTCCGTGAGGCAATTGGCCCCAGTCCAGCAACGCCAGGATCCCCGTTCCTTAAGGCCGATCCACTCCAACGCCTGGTCAAGCCAGACCGCGGAAGAATTCTTCTCGCATTTGCGTCACCGTTGGCCGGGCGGTCTCGGCAGCAGCAGCGCGGGCTGAGCTTCCGCGCGGCTCGCCGTGGTGACGGCCCTCAGTGCGGGCCCGCCACGCCAATCGGGGTGCCTTCCGGATCCCTGAGATGCCCGACCACCAGCCCGCCGCCGGGCTTGGTGACGGGGCCCATGAGTCGGGTGCCACCCAATCTCTCCGCCTTCTTCAGCGCTGCTTCCACGTCCTCCACTGCCACATAGAAGATCGCGTGGCTGTCGTATGCTTCGCCGCCGCCCACACCGCCGCGGATGCCGGTCCCGTCTTCGGTGGTGATGCGATCCACGAAACCGTAGTTATCAGCCTCCGAGACCTCCTTGGGCGGGGGCATGCTGCCTGTATGGAACTCCCAGCCGAATAGGCGGCCGTAGTACTTACGTAGCGTCTCGGGATGTTTGCCGATCACTTCAAAATGCACCACCGGCGCGGCGGTCGATGCGGAAGCTTTGTGGGTCGCTGGCTGCACGATATGTCGCTCCGCCGTCGCGCCACATCGGCGCATCCGACGGATTCTGGGCGTAGCCGCAGGTGCTTTCTGTGCGTGATCTCACATCCGGGGGCGGCGACCATGTCGTCTGATCAGGCTATGCTGATCACGACCTTGCCCTTGGCATGCTTGGATTCGATATAGCGCATGGCTGCCGTCGCCTCGCTCAGCTCATAAGTCTGGTCGATGGCGGGCTTGAGCTTGCCGGCTTCCAGGAGCCCGCTCAGCACCAAGAGATCCTCTTGTCTCGGCTTCGCGCCCTTGATGCGGAACTTCCTGCCGCCTGTGAGTGACAGCAAGGGGCCGAGCAGCATGCATTGGAGCAGGGTGGCGACGGAGCCGCCCGTCATCACGTAGATGCCTTTGGGGATAAGGGCGCGCCGATAGGCGAACAGGGAGTGGAAGGCGTTGGCGCCGAATATCAGGTCATAGTGCCGGCCGCCGCGGGTGAAGTCTTCCTGGCTGTAATCCATCACGTAGTCTGCCCCCAGGGCGCGTACCCACTCCTGGTTCGCCGTGCTGCATACAGCGGTGACCTCCGCGCCGAAGGCCTTGGCCAGAAGCACGGCGAAGTTGCCCACGCCGCCGCCGGCGCCGTCGATCACCACCCGCTGGCCCGCCTGTATCTTCCCCGCGTTACGCAGAGCCTGTAGCGCCGTAAACCCGGCGATAGGCACGGTGGCCGCTGCTTCGAAGGAGATGTTCTTCGGCTTTAACGCCAGCCTCTCGGGCTTGGTGCAGGCATATTCCGCAAAAGCACCGCGGCAGGTGCCGAACACTGCATCACCCGGCTTGAACTCACTCACATCCGTGCCTACAGCTTCCACTACGCCCGCCACGTCGATCCCCACGCCCGTGACCTTGGGTCTCAGCAGGCCATGGGCCAAGCGGATGAAGAAGGGCGAGCCCCGCATCAGGTGCCAATCCATGGCATTCAGGGAAGCGGCCTGGACCTTGAGCAGTACTTCGCCTTCCTTAGGGGTGGGTTCCTCGATGTCACTCAGGTGGAGCACATCCCGGCTGCCGTACTGCATATGGATGATGGCCTTCATGCTATGGGCACTATAGCCGCAGTCATGCTCCGCCGATTACCCGTTCAATTGAACAAGGCTCTCAGATCGCTGAAGGGTACGAGGTCCTCGGCCTTCCCGTAGCTGCCCTTGTCCAGCAGTTCCCGCGTGGCGCGGCGGATGGAGCCGAAGGCGGTCTGGGTAAGGGTCGGGCCCACGCTCACGCGGGCCACACCGAGTTGTCCCAGCTCAGCGGTAGTCGGTGCGCCGGGCATGGCCATGATGTTCAGCGGGCCGCCGATCTCCTTCACCAGCGCCGCGATGGTCTCGCGATCCATCAAGCCCGGCACGAACACGCAGTCCGCACCCGCCGCGCGATAGACCGCGGCGCGGCGGCAGACTTCCGCGAACCGGGATTCCGGCGCGCCTACGCCGAAAAGATAGATATCGGTTCGGGCATTGATCAGGAGTTCACAGCTTGCGGCCCGCGCCGCTTCGCGCGCAGCGGCAATCCGCTCCGCCTGTTCTTCAGGCTTCAGCAATTGGCCGCCGTTGCGGCCGGGGGAATCCTCGAGGTTGATACCCGCCACTCCGAGCGCCGCCACTGCGCGCACCGTGTCCGCCACGTCTCGCGGGCTTCCACTGCCGTAGCCGCCCTCGATGTCTGCCGTCACCGGCACCGCCACCCGGCGCACCATGCGCCCGATGACTCCCAGCATCTCGTCCCGCGTGAGGGTCTGGCCATCCTGCAGGCCGTGGCTCCAGCAGATGCCGGCGCTGGTGGTGGCGATGGCCTTGGCGCCGGCCTGCTCCATGATGCGCGCCGAACCCGCGTCCCAGGCGTTGGGCAGCACCAGCGGACGCTCCGTGTGCAGGCGGCGGAACTCAGCAATCTTGGCGGATTGATCCATGGGGTTCTATCTCTCTTCTATTTGGCCACGCAGGTATTAGGCCAGGCCGGGCGACCTGGCGCTATCAGATTCCTGCCCTGAAGGAAGCAGCGCGGGCAAGCCCCCGCGACCGCTCAATAGATGTTGAAGCGCATCTCCGGACCGCCGCTCTGCAGAAGCTTCATGCGCTTGCCGGTCCAGTTGAAGACCTCGGTCTGCAGCTCCGGATAGCCGGGGGCTCCCACCGCATAGCTGTAGGCGCTGCCGATGGCGACCACCGGGGCATTACCCTGGCCCTGCACCGATCCGCCGTTCGGCCCCGAGAGCAGCACGGCCGCCAGCTGCACCCCCGGCGTGATGGTGAGCTGCCAGGCGACAGCGGCCTGGGAAGACAAGACCAGCACCAGCGGATGCTGATGGTCGTGGATCACCACATTCACCGCCTTGGTCGGAGGCGAATTTGATGTGGCGCCCGCCATGATGACCGCTTGACCCGCGGCCGTGGCATTGGAATCGATGATGCCTATGCCTTCCACATCCGCGTCCTGGGCCAACTGGCTGACACTATCCGGCGCGGGCCGGGAGGGGACCGAGTCTGCTACCAGCGCGCGGTTCACCGACAAGCTGCCGGTAGAGCCATAGCTCATGCTGTATGCCCTGCTTGGATAGGGCATGGCTGCAGCCGCAGCGGCATTGGCCTCGTCCACGGCGCGGGTCATGTCAGCCGCGAACGTCGCCAGCGCCGCGGGCGAGCCCACATTGAAGTTGTCCGCGCGGATGAGCGCCGAGTCTCTCAGGGTATAGAGCGTGTCCTGCACCGGGTCGTAGATGAACTGATTCTCCTTGAGGCCAGCCGTGTCCAGCGAGCTCACGCTGCGTTCCTTGAGGGCGTAGATATAGAACGGCGGCGAGTTTCCGCTGGAGCCGCGTTTCATCTCGCCGCTGATGATGAGCTTGTCCGGATCGGACGTCGGCACCACGAAGCGCACATCGAAGCCGCCGAAGTCTACCGCCTCCAGGCTCAAGTCGCTCAAGCTGGTGATGATCAGCTGGCCGTTCGTGGCGACCACGTACCTGCGCCCATCTGCGATGAGCCCCGGGTTGGGAGTGCTGGTGGGGTTGAGCCTGTAGTCCTTCACCTGCATCACGTCGGCGCGCGGCTTGCCGTCGCTGCCGTGCACCAGCTTGAACAATGCGAAGCCGCCACCCGAGTACCCCATGAAGGTGTCGTCCGCGCCGGGTACCGGCGTGACGCACGTGAGGCTGCCCAACCTGCTGTCCAGGGGTGCCGTGGCGCCCGAGGCGAGATCATAGATCGCGGTGGAATAGCCGGGCTGGGAAGTCCTGATGAGCGCGGTCTGTCGATCCAGCCAGGGGAATCCACAGTTCGAGGCGAACTGGTTCCAGTCCGCGTCCGCGAGGTGCGTGCCGTCCTCGGAATCGAAGAAGTGGTAACTCTGGTAGTTCCCGCTGATATAGACGCGCCCGTTCGGGGTGACCGTGAGCAGTGAGCCGTCGGTGTTCTGGCGGAAGTGCGAGCTGATGGGGGAGGCACGCGCCAAGTCCATCACCTCCACGTCCTTCATCGTCTCGACCACGGCCACGCCGGCCTGGGCCGCGAAACGTACCGAGTTGATGGGTGCCACCTCGTCCGTGAAGCTCAACGGCGCCTTCGCCGGCATGGGCCTGAGCGGCGGCAGCGTGGCGAGGTAACCCACGGCGCGCATCCCTAACCAGTCCGCGATGTCGTCGTCCTCCTTGACGAAACAAGGGGAGCCTCCGTAACTGTCATGGATCTGGTTGCGGGAAATACCCGGCGCGATGCCGAGGTTCTGGATGCAATTGAGGGCGCGGAGCTTCAGCTTGAGCACGAACTGCGCCTGGATCCCATCCATGGCGGTGCGATCGCTCACCAGGCGCCGGGTCTTGTTCAGGGCCGTCTGCGCGGCATTGGAGAGGGGTACCGCCCCATTCACCTGGTCAGCCTGATCGGCCTGGCCGGATGGCGTGACTGGAGTCGCGCGGGTCTGCAAATCATAGATGCGGGTCAGATAGGCGCCCTTGATGCAGTCCACGCTGTCGCCGCAGGCATTGCGCTTCTGCAGCCAGGTCTGTTCATCCTGGGTCAGCTGCTGCATCTCCGAAGCGGGAGCGCTGGTGACCCTGGATCGGTACAGCGATGCCAGCTCCTGGTCATAATGGGCAAGTTCGGCGTCCCCGCAGATGCGTTGTTCCGTGGCCGAGAGGTCCGATCCCGTGCAGCTAAAGGAAGGTGCGGCATCGGCTGCGAGTGCGGTCTGGCTGATGCCAGGGGCCGCCCCTAAGCCCATGAGGCCCATGAGCAGCGCAGCGTTTCGGATCGTATGCATTAAGGGCCCCTTTTTCCTGTCGCGAGCGATACCTGAAAAGGGCGTGTCCCTTTCCGGCAGCTTCCATTTGAGATCCCCAACTTAAGTATAAACGCAGCGCCGTCCCGCCGATTGGTCTTTGGAAATCGCAGGCTTATCGCGGCCGGGCGGCGGGTGATGGTGAGGGTTTCAGCGCGCGCGCGGGGCGCAGGGAGGCTAGAGCCCGTTTCGGGCTAAGACAGTACTTGACGTAGAGTGGCCGATATCTTGCTTAGCTCCCGCAGGTGGTCATCCACGAGTGCCGCCAGGACCATACGTCCCTGGTCGGTGAGTTGCACAAAGACTACACGCTTGTCGCTGGCCGCGCGCTTCCTCACCGTATAGCCCTTCTTGCAGAGCTGATCGGCCACGGTCACGGCGGAGTTGTGCTTGACATGGATGAGGTCCGCCAAAGGACCTATGGACAAGCCGCTGCCGTCAGGCGCCGCCCATATCTCGAGCATGGCATGGTATGCCCGGGTACTGACGCCATGCTTCTTGAGTATGCTCTTGCTTCCGTGTAGGAAGTTCTGGACGCTCGACCGCCACAGGCGGATGCGGGCGATGTTCTGTGATTCGCTCGCCGATTTCGCGTTGCTTCTGTGGTCGTTCATATTATGTTCCCCACGCCTATTGATGGTCACGATTCCTGCTTCGGGCGGCGTGTGCGTCTGCCGCCTTCTGGCTTCTTCGCCAGGAATTCCTCCGCGAGCGCCCAGTAGATCGGCTCTCTACAGATCAGTTTCGACACGCCGAGCGCGATGAAGGCCGTGGTGATGATAGGGAACACCATACTCTGGTCGTCGACCATCTCCATCACGATGACCGACGCGGTGAGCGGCGTCTGTACTACCCCCGTGAAATAGCCGACCATGCCCAGCAACACCACGGCGCTGACGGGTACATAGGGCATCAGGGGTGAGAGATCGCCGCCCAGTCCGGCGCCGATCGACAGTGATGGCGAGAAGATCCCGCCCGGTGCCCCGCTGAGGTAGGAGCTGATGGTGGCGCCGATCTTGTAGAACGGGAAGGTAACGTCCGTGACCGCATGGCCCGTGAGGATCTGCCTGGCCTCGTCGTAGCCTGTGCCATATGAACTGCCGCCTGAAAGCAGTCCAAAGCCCGCGATTGCGAGGCCGCAGGCAGCGGCCACGAGCAGCCAATACTTGGCCATCAGCGGGCGCAGCAATTTGATGCCTTCCAACACCAACCGCGAGAAGATCCCGCCCAGGAGCCCACCGACCACGCCGCACATCAGCACTGCGACCCAGGAGTGCAGACCGGTGAGGGAAGCGCTGCTCTCGCCGAAATAGGTGTAATTTCCCAGCAGGCCCAAAGCGGCCAGTCCGGCGATGATCACCGCCACCAGCAGTAGACCCGTGGCACGTTCCTCATAGAACCGGGCCATCTCTTCGATGGCGAAGATGATGCCCGCGATGGGCGTGTTGAATGCCGCGGCGATGCCGGCAGCGCCTCCGACCATGATCAAGCCGTGGCGGATGTAGTGCGGTGGGAAGCGGGTGAACCGTCCCAACGAGTACATGACCGACGCACCGATATGCACGGTGGGTCCTTCACGGCCGATGGACGCGCCGCCCAGGAAACCCATCAGCGTAAGCAGGAGCTTGCCGGCCGCGATACGTGGTGAGAGGAGCCGTCGACGCTCACCATCCTTGTCACTGCGCAGTGCCGCGATCGCCTGTGGTATGCCGCTGCCTTGGGTGCCTGGGAAGAGGTGCCGCGTGCAGAAGACCACCACGATCATCACTAGCGGGGAGATCAGGAGACCCCACCACCGGGAGTGCTCGATGACCCGTGAGTGCAGGGCCATCACTTGGTTGCTGGCCATGGCGAACAGAGCGGCGATGATGCCCACCGCCAGCGCTCCCGACCAGAAGATCAAACGAGTCTTCCAATCCCGGACTGAGAAGATCCCGGATAGCTGATGTCTCATATGTCGCGTCGAGCGCCTTCGAAAACTGCGCGAATCCTACAGGAAACGAGATATATCTGGGCTCCGATATACTCCGGCCGGCCACGTGTTGCTGCACCGGACTTCACCGGATAATCTATCCATGCGATCTGGTGAAGTAGATACCAAGACTTTGGCTGGGGTTGACGAGCGCCCTGGAGCCTTTGGCTCCAGGGCGTTTTTTATCGCGTAGAGCCGTCCGCACTTATCTTGATCGGAAGCTTCGGCCCTGCATCAGGCGTCGGTGCTGCTTCCTCGCGGAAGCCTGCTCATGGCTTCCAGAATGTGATGATGAGCCCGCCGCTCACCACCAGTGATCCGCCGGTCATGACCGGCAGCGTGGGCAGTGCGCGGAAGAATGCGAAGTTGATGACCTGCCAGACCACGAACAAGGTGGCGATGTAGAGGCCCACCACCTGACCGAACTCCACCGGCGCCAGGTTCAAGAAAGAACCGTAGCCGAAGAGCAGCAGCGCGCCGACACCGAACAACGCGAGACGGTACGTACCGGCGTGGTTGTAGATACCCATCCTCACTATCGCATCGCCGCTCACCTCGAGCGTGGTGGCGACCAGGAGGAAGAAGATGGGATTGACGTTCTTTAAGGTTTCGAGCATGGCGGTGGCCCGCATTGTGAAGGGGTGGAAGACTGAATCTATCATGCGCAGCGACCGCACCAATATAGGCATGCTCTAATAGGCGGATAGTGTCTGCAAAGGGGGTTATGCCGATGACTACCGCAGAATGGACCATATTCGGAGCAGTGATCCTCTATCTGCTCACTATCGCGCCGGTGAAGGCATTCGGTTACAAGGCTTTCGATAATTCGAACCCACGTGACCCTTCTTTCTATGCATCCGGCGTCCGTGCGCGGGCACTCGGCGCCCACATCAATGGCATCGAGACTTTCCCCTTCTTCGCCGCCGCCGTGCTGCTGGCTGAATTTAGGGCTCAACCTCAGCATTGGATAGACGCATTGGCGGTGACATTCCTCGTCATTCGTCTGCTGTTCGTCATGACCTATGTAGGCGACTGGCCTACGACGCGTACGATTCTCTGGAACCTGGGGTTCTTCGTAAACACCGCTATATTCTTCATGCCCTGGTGGGCGAAGGTGTCCATCACGGGATGAACATGGTGCTGCCGACGCGGCGTTCTTTAGAGTCGTAAGTTCAAGCGAGACCATATGCGGCCGTCTTGTGGAGCCGTCTTTCCAAGATGCTGAACTGGAACATTCGCATCTCTCGCGGTGATGTGATTATCTGGAGTAGTTAGACAAGCCCCCATGAGCCCGCACATGGTTTCTCTCCACACCCGTTGGCAGCGCCTCAAGAAGAGCCCCTGGTTCAGCATCGGGCCGGGGATCATCACCGGCGTCGCGGACGACGATCCTAGCGGCATCGGCACCTATTCCCAGGCCGGCGCCCAGTTCGGCCTGGACATGCTCTGGACCCTGCCGCTGGCCTTCCCGCTCATGGCGGCGGTCCAGTCCATGTGCGGACGCATCGGCCGGGTCACGGGCAAGGGCCTGGCCGCCAACATCAAGGCCAAGTTCCCGCCGCTGGTGCTGAAGACCGTGGTGGCGCTGCTCTTGGTGGCCAACACCCTGAACATCGGCGCCGACCTCGCGGCCATGGGCGATGTTTCAAGTCTGGTGATCGGCTGGAACCGCCATCTCATGACCGCGCTGTTCGTCTGCATCACGCTACTGCTGCAACTCTTCGTGCCCTATCACCGGTACGTCTCGTTCCTGAAGTGGCTCACCCTCTCATTGCTCGCCTACATAGCGGTCCTGTTCTTCGTCCACGTGCCCTGGGCGAAGGTGCTGGGACACACCCTTTGGCCCCGGTTCAAGCTGGATTCGTCGGCCGCGGCTGTGGTGGTCGGCATCTTCGGCACCACCATCAGCCCCTACCTCTTCTTCTGGCAGACATCGCAGGAGGTTGAGGACATGCGCGCGCCGCCCCGCGCCCAGTCCCTGCTGCGGGCGCCGGCCGCCGCGGCCAAGGAGCTGCGGCGAATACGCCGGGACACCTGGACCGGCATGTTCTATTCGGATGTCACGGCGTATTTCATCATCCTGGCTACTGCCGTCACGCTGCATGTGGCGGGGAAGACGGACATCCAGACAGCGGCGGACGCGGCGAACGCCCTGCGACCCATGGCCGGTACGTATGCCTATCTATTGTTTGCCACCGGCATCGTCGGCGTGGGCCTAATGGGCGTGCCGGTGCTCGCGGCCTCCGGCGCCTATGCACTGGCCGAGACCATGGGTTGGAAGGGGAGCCTGGAGCGGGAGCCCGCCGAGGCGAAGGGTTTCTATATCGTTATCGTGGTCAGCGTGCTCGTGGGCTTCGCTATCCAGTTCTCGCCCATCAGCCCCATGAAGGCGCTGTTCTGGAGCGCGGTCATCAACGGCGTGGTGGCGGTGCCGCTCATCGCCGTGGTGGTTATCTTAGCCTCCAGCAAGGCGGTGATGGGCAAGTTCGTCGCGGCCTGGTGGGTCACCGCTCTCGGATGGCTCACCACGGCACTCATGGGTGCAGCGGCCTTATGGATGTTCATCTCCCGCTAGCCGCAGGGAGAATTCTGCTCTGCCTTTCGCGGTACCGGCGTGGTGCGACGACGCGCGGCCCGGGCGGCACGCTCTGCCGTGGTGGCGTGGGCTGCGGGGTGAGCATGGGCACGTGGATGTGGGTGCGGGGTACCAGCAGATTCTTGCGGACAGCGAGTCGAGGCGCTCGGCGCTGCGATATGGTCGGGACCGGCGGGCTGCGCTGCCATGGCCGCAATCGCCGCGGCACCCAGGAACAGGCCGGAGAGAGAGGCAGACAGATATCTCATGTGATGTTCTCCTAGATGGACATGCGATATCCGCCGGAGCAGGTGCGATCCCGCTCGGCGATATCGACTTTGAGTCTACTCCTTAGCCGCAGGGGTTCAGCGGCGGGGTCTGGCCAGGCGGCGGCGTGCCGGGTATGCGGCTCGCAGTCCCGGTGAAGGGCGCACGGGTGTGGGGTGCGCCGGCAGAGCCCGGCGGGCAGTGGGTAGTGCCACTCGGCGGTGTGCTCGGGCTGGCGGGGTTGTGCGGGAACACCGGGTTATTGGGGTTGTTCGGTGTCATCGGATTGTTCGGGCTGGGCGCGGTGGTATTCGGCGTGGTCGGTTGAGTGCTGGGAGCGGGAGCCGCCGATACGGCGAGCGCTGCGGCGCCCAACAACATTCCGGATAGGGTTGCAGACAGGTATCTCATGATGTCCTCCGTGATGACTAGATTAAGGGATGCATGCACCGGATTACCGGTCATCCAGCAAACTAAGGGCTTGCGCGCCATCAATCCGTGCGGCTTTCCGCAAATCCATGCGCGACGGTTCAGGAGACGTCTCGTATCGATGAGATTGATTCAGGAATAATCGGGATGGGTCAAAACTTCGGTTGAATTCGTTTAGTTCGCTGGGGTCTTTGGAAAGCGTCGGCTTGCGGCTACTATCACCCAGTTGAGGCGCTCTTGAGGATGGGTAGGGGTAAACAACGATGCTCAGTGTTGATCACTGGACGTATCACGCGGCGAGGCCGCTCATCTATCTGATTGTTATCTTCGGCGTGATCTCCCTCGGATTTAGCTGGGGATCAAATGGACTCGGTCTTGCTTGTGCCCTCGGCATAGCTGTTGCATGTGGTTTGTATCGTGGATTTGTGCGCGGGTATTCTGCAAAAAAGAATGACTCCCGGTTCTCAAAGGGGAGGGGCTATACAGAACCCGGCACTCCGCTCAGTATTCCGCGCCGTGGTCATCGACGAGAGTTGCTGCATGCGCTTCGCGTGCCGCCCACCAGCCGATCTCACCGCCTTTTGATTGGACTCGGTCTAGCCTGAAATAGCGAAATATCGCTCTGGGTGAGCGGGTCCTCTATCGGTACCCCCAAGGCATCACCTGGAGTGCACCATGCGCATCGGCGTCTCGGTTCTACTGCTGGCACTGGTCTTACCCCTTGCAGCCCTGGCAACACCTCCCGCGCCCCAGGTGGTGGACCTCAAATCCTCGATGGATGGCACGCCCCTCAAGGCCACCTATTACTCGGCCGGCAAGCCTGGGCCAGGGGCCTTGCTGCTGCATCAGGGCAACAGGTCCCGCAAGAGCTGGGATGAGGTGGCGAGGCGGCTCGCGGCGGCAGGCATCAACGCTCTCACCCTCGACATCCGCCTGCATGGCGACAGCGGCGGTACGTCCTTCGACAAGCTGAGTCCTGAGCAACGCAGGCACCTCACTCAGTCCACCCAGAACGACGCGGATGCGGGCTTCCAGTATCTGGTCTCGCGGCCGGGAGTGGACAGGACCGATATCGGCATCGGCATGGCCGGCGCCTTCGGCGTGGTCAACGGCGTGGAGACGGCGCGCCGCCATGCGGAGCAGATGAAGTCGCTGGTGTTCCTGTCCGGTGAGACCACCCGGGATGGCCTGCAGTACATGCATGGTGCTGATGACCCGCCCGGACTGTTCGTGGTCTCCGACTCAGATGAATATCCGCCCACGGTGGAAGCCATGGAGCTGCTCTACGCCACGTCTTCCAATCCCGGCAAGAGATTCGTACGGTATGCCGCGTCCCAGGATGCACCTTGGCTGTGGTACGAGACTTCCTTCACGGACCAGAACAAGGTCCCTTCCACCGACAACCACGGTACCGATCTCTTCAAAAGCCATAGCGACTTGCCCGGTCTGATCCTGGACTGGTTCACCACCACCCTCATCAAGACGCCGGGCCATGCGCGAGCGGATGGCCTTGCAGCCGCCGACATCTATGACCAGTTAGAGTGGGGTGGCAGTGCCGGCGTCGCCCAGGTGACGCAGCAGCTCACGGAAGCACGCAGCAAGGACCCGCAGGCACAGCTCTTTCCGGAGATTTCCGTGAGCATCATCGGCCAGGACTACATGCGCGTGGGTGACGTGCAGTCAGGGCTCGGGGTCTTCAAGCTCGTGCTCCTGGCCTACCCGGATTCGGCGGACAACCTCACCAATCTGGCGGATGCCTATCACCAGGACGGGCAGGATGAACTGGCGCGTCAGGCGGCCGAGAAGGCACTGGCGATACTGGACGCTCACAAGCTGCCGGCCTCGTCCTGGTCCGACACGGACCAGCAGCGCGGCGAGATTCGTCAGAGCGCTGAGGACACACTGAAAGCGCTCAAGCAGCCGGGTCAGGCGGCCGCGTCTTTCCGCGACTGCCCCGATTGCCCAGAGATGCAGCCCATCCTCGCGGGTCACTTCACTATGGGCTCGTCGGATGTGGAGAAAGCCTGGGCCGTGAGCCACGGCGCCACAGCAGACTCGGTCTCGGATGAAGCCCCGCAACACACGGTCACGCTCAAGGCTTTTGCACTCGGCAAATACGACGTGACTCGCGGCGAGTATGCGGCCTTCGTGAAAGAGACGGGCTACGTCACCTCCAAGGCTTGCTACGAGAACGGCAATCCCGGCGCGGCTCTGCACCCGGATGCGAATTGGGAAGACCCCGGTCCCGGGCTGAAGCAGACCGATCGCGATCCGGTGGTGTGCGTGGATTGGCGTGATGCCAAGGCCTACGTGGCCTGGCTCAACAGCAAGACCAAGGGCAATGCTTACCGATTGCCGAGTGAGTCGGAATGGGAATACGCGGCGCGGGGCGGAGCCAGCGGCAAGTTCTGGTGGGGAGAAGACGACCGCAACGCAGCGGACTATGCCTGGTTCGAAGAAGATGCCGGCGGCCGCACCCGCCCCGTGGGAGAGAAAGCCGCGAATGCTTTCGGCCTGTACGACATGGGCGGTGACGTGTGGCAGTGGACCGAAGATTGCTACGGCGACGATTACAGCAAAGCCCCCGTGGACGGCAGCGCAGCGGAAGGCGATGCGTCATGCATGCGCTCAGCTCGCGGCAGTTCCTGGTTCTATCCGACTTGGTTGCTGCGCGTCTCCACCCGCGAACGAAATCCACCGGAGTACCGGGATCTGGGCATGGGCTTCCGAGTGGCGAAGACCTTGCCTTAGCAGAGGGCTCACAGGCTGATTACGGACATGCTCTAATACCCCGATGAGGCGGCCCTGACTATCGGCGCCTCTATATATGTATATCTGGGGGAAGGGATGCGCCGTCACTCGATAGCCAGGGCTGTCTTACTCGTCTCGCTTGGGCTGGGCTTCCCGGTCCTCGCAGCCAGCGAGTCCAACCAGGCTACCCTGTTGAGATCGAATGGGGATGGCTTAGATACACAGGACCTGCTGATCAGCGGCAACACCTGCGCTTTCCATGACGGCGGTATCGATGCCTCAGGAGTGAGATCCGCTGACTATCCCTGCCATATCCTGGTCACTGCGTCAGGGGATCAACCCTTCGAATTCAGTCTGACCATGCCGGATGGCATCTACGTCTACAGCTGCAACATCCAGGGCCAGACTTACTACTGCAGCCCAGCCCAAGCCAGCACCTCTTTCAAACTCGCGAGCGTACTCCAGGTGTTCGATGGCGAGCGGCCTCCTACGGTCACGTTCAGTGCCAGTGCCGAGCCTCCCCGGGTCCTCTTGGGGGATGGCACCGCCGCAGAGGTGCAGACACCACTGCCCCCGGTCAGCAAGCCCATCTATCACGTCACCATCCAGGGTTTCGATTGCACTTTCGAGATGGACGGCCGGGGCTCGACCCCCTGCGTGTTGCAGAGATGGGGCGGACAACTGAACTTCGTCGTGAGCGGCGCCTTCCTCCACCAACCCACGAATATAGTGACGATCACCGCATATCAAAGCGGCGATATCTGGTTCTTGAGCCCTTACAAGTTCCTGCCCTATACGCCCCTCATGATCGCCGTCGGCAAGGATGATGCACAGGCGGTGACCCAGCTCTTGGCCAAGGGCGCGGATACGAATGCCCATGACCCGGGTCTGGACCCGCCGCTCGCCATCGCGGTCCGGGACCAGAGACCGGACTTGGCGGTGGCCTTGGTCCAGCACGGTGCCGATGCGAACGCGAAGATGTTGGATGGCAACACGGTCTTCACCAGCATCATCAGCGGCAGCGCAAGGGATCCGGTGGGTGCGCTGGCCTTGATCAACCTCGCCATCGCCCATGGTGCGAACGTGAATATCCCCACGGCGGAGGGCCTGACGCCGCTGATGATGGCCACCCTCGTCGGTCAACGCGACATCGTGAACACGCTGTTAGCCCATGGGGCCAACGTGAATGCCACCATGACCCCGACTCACCCTATCCCTCTAATCGGTTTCGACACTGTCTCGGCCTACGATATCGCCGCGAACCTGCTCTCCCTCGCCACGCAGATGGGGGCAGGGCAGACGAAGTCGGTGCTCGGTTCCGCGCAAGGCATCCCTGGCATCCAGGCCGTCATGGCACTGCTGGTCGCACACGGTGCCGCCATACTGCCGGGCACCGGACTCCCAGACCCGACGCGTATCCATTTCATCCCGGGTCCTACTGCCGGCCAGGTCACGCTGCTCGGTGTCGCGGGCGCCGCAGTGGGCGATGAGACCGTCACCGTCACCGACGTACACAGCGGAGTCCATGCAGACAGTCCCGTCGCCAAGGATGGCAGCCTGAAGGTCAGTGTCGCCGGTGTCCCTGCCGACTACTATTCGGTGCGCTTGAGCAATAAGGTCAAGCAGGGCCATGCGGTATACCTGCATGGCAGCGACCCCGCCTTGATGATGAAGCTCGATCCCATCGTGAACGCCGGCGGGCAGGTCGAAGTGACCGGCACCTATGCGGGCCCCGCAGACATGGGCATCACCGTGGGTGAGTCGGCCGCGTTCCTCTACGGCGGCCGGTTCGCCGGTGGGGGCCTCACTGAATCCGGGCATCAGACCCTGACGATCGCGGCACGGACCCCCGGGGGGCTCCTCGTCGTCCAGCAGCTACCGCTACCCCCATCCACCACGGTCACCCGCACGGTGGATGAGCTGCTCGTGAGTGGCAGCCGCGGCGTGGCGGTGGCGCCCTATGCACTCACCTTCGGTATCCACCTGGATGGTGAGGAGATGAAGGCCATCAGGATATCCACCCACGGTGACGGGAACTACGACATCGTCACAAGCGATCCGGCGCTCATCGCCGCCGGCGCCAGCGGCGGCTTCAAGTACACCTATACCCGGCCCGGACTCTATGAACCGACCGCGGTCGTCACCGACACCACCGGCAAGGACCATCCGCTGCATGCCTGGGTGCTGGTGCAGGACCCGAACAGGCTGGATGCCATGTTCAACTCCCTCTGGCATGACCTGGCAGCTTGCCTCGTGGGCGGCGACCGCATGGGCGCCATGGGCCTGCAGTGGGAAGACGGCCAGCGCAGTCCCGTCGC
>DASYCJ010000047.1:0-79784 GCA_036500225.1 Gammaproteobacteria bacterium | reverse complement strand
ACTCTCCAGCTCCGCTACCCGTGAAGGATCGGCGCAGAAGAACGGGTTACCGTCCACCGCAGCGAGATCTCTCACCTCGAGCTTCAGGGGTCCGAGCTCCGCCAGCCAGCCGCGGATGACGACTCCGTAACGTTCCCGCAGATACTTGCGGGCGATGGCGCCGGCGGCGACGCGCATCACCGTCTCGCGGGCCGAAGCCCGTCCACCGCCGCGATAGTCGCGGCGGCCGTATTTCATCAAGTAGGTGTAGTCCGCGTGCCCGGGACGGAACTTGTCCTGGATGGTCTCGTAATCCTTCGACTTGGCGTCGGTGTTCTCGATCAGGAGACCGATGGGTGTGCCGGTGGTGCGGCCCTCGAACACGCCGGAGAGGATCTTCACCGCATCCGCTTCGTGACGCTGGGAGGTGTGACGCGAGGTGCCGGTACGGCGCCGGTCCACGTCCGGCTGGATGTCGGCCTCAGACAGTTCCATATCTGGCGGGCAGCCGTCCACGATGCAACCCAGCGCGAGCCCGTGACTCTCGCCGAAGCTGGTGACGCTGAAAAGCTTGCCGAAGGTGTTACCGGACACGGGCTGCCCGTCTCTCGGGCCTGCCGAGGGCGCCCAACTGATCGGCTTTCAACAGAAACACTTCAGCGTGGCCGCGCTCGAACTCGAGCCAGGTGAAGGGCACATCCGGATAAGCCTGTTCCAGCGCCCAACGGCTGTTGCCCACTTCCACTACCAGGATGCCGTCCTTCGCCAGATAACTGCCGGCACCCGTGAGGATGCGACGCACGATGTCGAGCCCATCGTTGCCTGCAGCCAAGCCTAAGGCCGGCTCATGGCGATGTTCGTCCGGCAGCGTGGCCATGTCCTCGGCGTCTACGTAGGGCGGGTTGCTGACGATGATGTCGTAAGGCGCTTCCGGCAAGCCATCGAAGACATCGGCTTTATGCAGCAGCACCCGGTCCGCCACGTGCAGCTTCTCGGCATTGATCTGCGTCACTTCCAGTGCACCGGCGGAGACGTCTGTGACGTCTATCGCTGCATCACTGAATGCGTAGGCACAGGCGATGCCGATGCAACCGCTGCCGGTGCAGAGGTCCAGGATCTTGCTGACCCGGTCCGGCTCGATCCAGGGCTCGAAACCGCCCTCGATGAGCTCGGCGATGGGCGAGCGCGGCACCAGCACCCGCTCGTCCACGTAGAAATCCAGGCCCGCGAAACGCGCCTTGTTGGTGATGTAGGCGTAGGGCTTGCGCTCTTCGACCCGGCGCCGCAACAGGTCGTAGGCGCTGCGCTTCTCGGCGTCCGTGAGCCGGCCATCCAGCAACCAGGGCGGGATGTCATGGCCCAGAGCCAGGGCATGCAGCACCAGGTTCAAGGCCTCGTCCACGGCGTTGGAGGTGCCGTGCTCGAAGTGCAGCTTGGCGCGGTTGAACGCGCTCGCGCCCCAACGGACGAAGTCCTTGGCACTCTCCAGACGCTCGCCGAGTTCTTCGAATCGTTCCATCGCTCAAGGCCTCGCTCAAGTGGACGTATATGATAAAGGAGACATACAGGCTGCTGTTATAATCCGCCCATGAAATTCAAGACTTTGCTGGCCTATGCCGGGCTCTTCATACTGGCGATCGCCGCCGGCCTGTTCGTCGGCCGTTCCATGCTCCGTCCCCAGCCTGCACCCCGGCCCCACACCGACGCACTCATGCTGCACGAGCCCAAAGCCTTGCCGGACTTCGCCCTGACGGATACGGACGGCAAGGCGTTCACCAAGCAGTCACTGAACGGCCATTGGAGCCTGCTGTACTTCGGTTATACCCATTGCCCGGATGCCTGCCCCACTACCCTCTCGGGTCTGGACCACCTCATGGTCACGCTGGCCAAGACACCGGCCGCGCCCAAGCCCACGGTGTACTTCATCTCGGTGGACCCGAAACGCGACGACGCCAAGCTACTCAAGAACTACACCCTTTATTTCAACCCCGGCTTCGTCGGCGCCACCGGCAGCGAGCCGGCTCTGCGTGCCCTGACTACACCCCTGGGAGTGGATTTCTCCTACGGCAAACCTGACAAGCAGGGTAACTACGCCGTGGACCACACGAGCTTCGTAATCCTGGTGGACAAGCAAGGCGAGGAAGTCGCCATCTTCAGTCCGCCTCTCGATCCCAAGCGCACCAGCGCCGACTACCTGAATATCGTCAAGTACTACGGAGAGACCTGGTGAAGCGATTCTTCTTGCCGCTCTTGCTGCTGGGCATGCTGTCGCCGTTGATGGCAGCGGACGGCCCTTCGGTACGCGCCTCGCTGGTCTGGATACGCCAAGCTCCTCCGGGCGTGGGCGTGTTGGCCGGATACTTCGTCCTGACCAACCTCACGGACAAACCCCTCACCCTCACGGCAGTGGAGAGTCCCGACTTCGGCTCAGTGGAGATACATCGTAGTTTCATAAAGAACGGCGTGGAGGAGATGGAGCCAGCATCGAACATCGCGATCCCCGCCAAAGGCAGCGTCGAGTTCAAACCCGGCAGCTACCACCTGATGATGATGCAGCCGAAGAAGAACCTGTTCGCCGGTGACATGGCGAGCGTGACCCTCACCTTCTCCGATGGATCGCAGTTGGCACTCCTGGCGCAGGTGCGTCGCGATCCGCCGCAACACTGAGCATGGACGCATCTCTCAGTGATCGCATCAAAAGTTGGTTGCAGTATCCGCTGCCGCATCACGTCATCTCGCGCCTGACCCATCGACTGACTCGCGTCACCCACGCTGGGCTGAAGGACTGGGCTATCCGCGATTTCGTGCACCGTTTCGGCGTAGACATGAGCGAGGCGGCACAGCCGGACACCACTGCCTATCCGACCTTCAACGCCTTCTTCACGCGCAGCCTGAAATCCGGTGCGCGCCCCCTCGCTTCCGGGAAGGAGGACGTAGCCTGTCCGGTGGACGGCGCCGTGAGCCAGATCGGCGTCATCGAAGGCGGCCGCATCTTCCAGGCCAAGGGTCAGGGTTTCACTGCCTTGGAACTGCTGGGCGACGATGCCGCGGCTGCAGCACGCTTCGAGGGCGGCAGCTTCGCCACCCTGTATCTCTCGCCCCGGGACTACCATCGCATCCACATGCCGCTAGACGGCTCTCTCACCCGCATGACCCACGTGCCGGGGCGCCTGTTCAGTGTGAACCCGCCCACCACCCGCACCGTGCCGCGGCTGTTCGCGCGTAACGAACGCGTGGCCTGTCTCTTCGACACGCCGGCCGGACCCATGGCCCTGGTGATGGTGGGCGCGCTCAACGTGGCCAGCATCGAGACCGTATGGGCCGGCGAGATCACGCCGCCGCAGCGCTCAGCGGTGCGCCGTTGGGATTACGGGAAAGGTGAGATACAACTCGCCAAGGGTGCTGAGGCAGGCCGCTTCAACATGGGTTCCACGGTGGTGCTGCTGTTCGCCAAAGATCGGATCCGTTGGGACGAGAGCTACAAAGCGGCGACACCTACACGCATGGGCAAGAAGATAGCGTCGATTATTTGAGACTGTCCAGGAAGATGTTCGCGAGCGTCTCTATCCCCTGCTGGTCTTCCGCATCGAAACGTGCCAGCTTGGGGCTATCCAGGTCCAGCACGCCGATCATCTTGCCCTTGGACACCAGGGGCACCACCAGTTCCGAGCGGGAATCCCCGTCACAGAAGATGTGACCTGGGAAGGCGTTCACGTCTGGTACCAGCTGGGTCGCGCGGGTCTGGGCGGCAGTGCCACACACGCCCCTGCCGAGAGCGATATGCACGCAGGCGGGCTTACCCTGGAAAGGTCCCACCAGCAGTTCACCGTCCTTCATAAAATAGAAACCCACCCAGTTCACGTCCGGCAGGCTGTGGTACAGCAAGGCCGAGAAATTGGCGGCATTGGCCACGAGGTCATGCTCGTCATGCAAGAGTCCCTTGGTCTGGGACAGGAGGTCTGCATACAGATCCTGCTTGCTCGCGACGGCTACCGGTTTCTTCATCTCGAACATGGTCTGCTCCAATCCTGGATACGGGCTATTTTACGCTGCTGTCCGGGGTCGCGGCCCCATCTATCCAACGGCTGATCTTCCAGCTCTTGTCCGCTTGCCGGCGCCAGACTTCGAAGCTGCCGAAAGTGCGGGCCTTGCCGGTGGGACCGATCTCGGTCCAGGTGTCATGCACCACCGCCATGTCACCGGACACCATCACTTCGTCGATCTTGAGCTGGTACCTGTACTGCGGGTTCGCAAGCTTGGGCGTCTTGCGTGCTGAATCCATCTCGCGCTGATAACTATCCTCACCCTCGTCGCCCCAGCCCTGCATATCCGGGGCCCAGACCCGCGCTGCCTTGGCGTAATCGCCACTGTTGAAGGCGGTCAACCAGTCAGCCAAGGACCGGCGAATAGTGACTTCATCCTTCTGGGCCTGGGTCGGCTCGGCGGCGCAAGCGCTGCCTGCCAGCATAAGGAGACAGGACAACATATATAGATGGGTACGCATGAGATCTCTCAAGCCCGATCGGCAGGGAAGGCGATCACTTCAGCCAGGGACGAGGCGCGCGCCGCGACCATCACCAGACGGTCGAAGCCCAACGCCACACCGGCACAATCCGGCAGGCCATGGGCCAACGCCGTCAGCAGCAGCTCGTCCCGTGGCACCTGCGCGAGTCCGCCGGCCTTTCGATGGGCGAGGTCTGAATCGAAGCGCCGGCCCTGCTCTGTGGCGTCAGCCAGCTCATGGAAACCGTTCACCAGTTCCACACCGTCGACGAAGGCCTCGAAGCGCTCCGCCACCGGCGGATCGCCGGGCCAGATCCTGGCGAGAGCCGCCTGGCTGGCGGGATAGTTGTATATGAAGGTAAGGCGCCCTCTGCCCAGCTTGGGGTAGACCAGATCCCCGGCCACCATGTCCAGCCACGCGTCGAAATCCAACTGGTCTTCGGCCGGCACCTGGCGCCCAGCGCGGTTCAAGGCGGCGATGCAATCCTTGCTGCCGGCCTTGGTGACGTCGAAGCCCGCATGCAGCTGAAATGCTTCCCGATACGTCAGGAATTCCGGCGGGTCCAATTCGGGTATCAAGCCTCCGATCAGGATTGCCACTTCCGCCATCAGCTGATGATGATCGAAGCCTATCCGGTACCACTCCAGCATGGTGAACTCGGGGTTGTGCATGCGCCCCACTTCACCGTTGCGGAAGACCTTGCAGATCTGGTAGATGTCACCGACGCCGGAAGCGAGCAGGCGTTTCATGGGGAACTCAGGCGAGGTATGCAAGTACAGATGGCCCTTGCGGCCATCTTCCATGCGGAAGCTCTGGATGTGGCGATCCGTGGCGCCGGCCCGGGACAGGGCTGGCGTGTCCACTTCCAGGACACCGCGGGTGGCGAAGAAAGCGCGGAGCTTGGTCAGAAGCTCCGCGCGTAATCTCAGATTCTCAAGAGAGGCTGTGGGTTGCCAGTCAGACATGACTGACCACTAGGTTCACTTTGCGCGGGCTACGTATTCAGCCGAGCGCGTGTCCACCTTGATGAGGTCGCCTTCATTGATGAACAGCGGCACTTTCACCGTGGCACCGGTTTCCAGCACGGCGGGTTTGCTGCCACCGGTGACAGTGTCGCCACGGGCGCCTGGATCGGTCTGGGTGACCTTGAGGATGGCGAAGATGGGCGCGGTGACCGCCAGGGGCTTGCCGTCCCAGAGCATGATCTTGCAGAGCTCTTCGCCCTTGAGCCAGTTCTTGGAGTCACCCATGGCGGTGGCATCGGCGGCCAGCTGCTCGTAGTTCTCGGGGTTCATGAAGTGCCAGAACTGGCCATCGCCGTATAGGTACTGCACGTCCAGTTCGGCGATGTCGGCGGCTTCCACCGTATCGCCGGACTTCAGGTTGCGGTCCAGCACCTTGCCCGTCTTAAGGTTACGGATCTTGATCCGGTTGAAGGCCTGGCCCTTGCCCGGCTTCACGGCCTCGTTCTCGAGGATGGTATAGGGGTCGCCGTCCATCATGATCTTGAGGCCGGACTTGAATTCGCTGGTGCTGTAACCGCTCATGGAAATATCCCGATATGCGCCAAGTGTTAAAATGGGTCCGGGCAGCCTTCTATATAGAGGGGCGGCCAGAAAAAGCGCGTAATCATACCCTACCGCCCGTCTCCGGGCAGCCCTGACACCCTCATGACCACCCGCTGGCAGACCGAGATGGCCGATGCAGTGCGCGACCCCGCGGAACTGCTGGCACTCTTGGGCTTGGGGTCGGATTGGCTGGAACCCGCCCGGCAGGCCGCCGCGACCTTCCCGCTGCGGGTGCCGCGCGCCTTCGTGCACCGCATGCGCAAAGGCGACCCCGCCGATCCGCTGCTGCGCCAGGTCCTGCCCCTGGGTGAAGAGCTCAAGGACGTGCCCGGTTATGTCCGGGATCCAGTAGGCGACATGCCGAGCGTGGCCGCCCGCGGCCTGCTGCATAAATATGAAGGCCGGGTGCTGCTCATCACCACCGGCGCCTGTGGCGTGCATTGCCGCTACTGTTTCCGCCGCCACTTCCCCTATACCGATGAGACCGCCCGCACCGACGAGTGGCGCGAAGCCCTGGAATACCTCAAAGCCGACGCTTCCATCGACGAAGTGATCCTGAGCGGCGGTGACCCCCTGTCCCTGAGCGATACGCGCCTGGCGGCGCTGGCGCGGGCCCTGGAAGACATACCTCATATAGAGAGGCTGCGCATCCATACCCGCCAGCCCGTGGTACTGCCCTCCCGCGTGGATGACGCCTTGGCGGCATGGCTCAATGCCTGCCGCCTACAGAAGGTGGTGGTGTTACACGTGAACCATGCCAGGGAGATGGACCAGGCAGTGCGCGATGCCTGCGCGCGCCTGCGCGAAGCCGGCGTCACGCTGCTCAACCAGACCGTGCTCTTGCGTGGCGTGAACGATTCGGCCGACGCCCTGTCCGATCTGTCGGAAGCCCTGTTCGCCGGGCAGGTACTGCCCTATTACTTGAACCTGTTGGACCCGGTGGCCGGCGCCGCGCACTTCGATGTGTCGGAACCTAAGGCTTTGGAGCTCATGGCCGCACTCCGCGCCCGCTTACCTGGTTATCTCGTACCCAAACTGGTGCGGGAGGTCCCGGGGGCGCCGTCGAAGATGCCGGTGACACCGGGTCCGGAGCCATCCTGCGGCGGTTAGGCCGGCGTAATCACTGGTAAATCCGTCGGGGATGCGATAAAAATACCCGTCCGTGCAAGGGGTTAACGGTCTCATTTGAGGAGTTGTCTTGTCGCCACGCAGCGTCCTGCCTGTCCTGGTCGTCGCGCCTTCGCAGAACGATGCAGAGACTCTCAACAGCACGCTGCGTAACGCGGGCCATGCCGTCCGTCCGATCTGGGTGGCGAGCATCGACGATGCCGAGAAGAGCCTCAAGCAGCAGAAGCCTGACCTGATCCTCTGCTCCACCAGCGTGCCGGCGGCGCCCTTCGCCGACGTAGTGCGCCTGCGGGACATGACCTTGCCCAACGTCCCGATCATCGCCATCGCGGACAGCATCAAGCCGATCATCGTGGCCGAGATCATCAACACTGGCGCCCGCGACGTGGTCTCCATGTCACAGGTGGAGCATATGCAGGCGGTGGTGTCGCGTGAGATGGAAGTGCTGCACCTGGCCCGCGACTTCGAACAGGCCAGCGTCAAACTCCACGAATACGAGAAACGCATCAATCTGGTGGTGAAGGAGTCCAAGGACGCCCTCACGTATGTGCATGACGGCATCATCCTCTCCGCCAACCCCGCGTTCCTGGAACTGTTCGGGCACAACGAGAGCGGCGACATCGAAGGTACGCCGGTCCTGGAACTCTTCGAAGGTGAATCCCAGGGCGCGCTCAAGGAAGCGCTCAAGGTGGCCGGCAAGGGCCAGAACCAGGAACCCCTGGCTGTGAAGGGCCGCCATGCCGACGGCAAACCCTTCAACACCAACCTCGAGTTCGCCCAGGTGGAAGTGGACGGCGAGCACGCCATCGCCATCTCCATCCGTAGCGATGCGGGCGCCAAGGAAGCCCAGGCCAAGACGCAGCAGGCCCAGGAACTGGCAGTGAAGGTGCATGCCAAGGCCCAGGAGAAAGCGGAAGGCTTCGGCCAACAGATCGAGCAACTCAAGGAACAGAACGAACAGCTCACCCAGAAGCTCGCCGCCAGCGTGCAGCAGCTCACCACCTACCGCAACCTGGATCTCTACACTGGCCTCCTGAACCGCAATCGCTTCCTGGAAGTGCTCGGCCAGGCCATGAAGGAGCCACCCAAAGGCGCGGTGCGTGCACTCATCATCATCAAGCCGGATAAGTTCACCGCCGTGGCCGAGAAGGTCGGCGTGCTGGCCAGCGACAACATCATCAAGGCGCTATCGGACCTGATCCGCAGCACCGCCGAGAAAGACGACCAAGTGGCGCGATTCGGTGGCACCGTGTTCATGGCCCTAGTGGTCCGGCCGAAGCTGAAGGACGTGGGCGAGTGGTCCGACAAGCTGCGCACCGCCGCCTCCAGCCGCATCTTCCAGGCCGGCGGCAAGTCCACCAGCCTGACCGTGAGCATCTCCTACGTGGAGATGGACGGAAGCCGCACCACTAACGCCGAGAAGCTACTGGAGGACGCGGAGCAGGCACACCGCACCGCCATCCAACAGGGCGGCAACAAGGTGGTGGGCTGGACGCCGCCCACCGTGGACGCCGAAGGCCGTGTCACCGATACCGAGTGGCAACGCCGCCTCACGGAAGGCCTCAAGCTCAATAAGTTCATCCTCGCCTTCCAGCCAGTGGCGAGCCTCACCGGCGACCCCACCGACCTGCACGACGTGTTGGTACGCCTGCGTGGCGATAAGGATGAGGAGATACCGCCCAAGGACTTCCTGCCTGCCGCGGAACGCATCAACATGATGCCGGCCATCGACCGCTGGATTCTCGAGAACTCCGTGAAGATGATGGCGGACCGCGCCAAGCAGGGCCATAAGAGCAGCCTGTTCGTGCGCCTCTCAGACCAGTCACTCACGGACAAGAACCTGCTGCCCTGGATCGAGAAATTGCTGAGTACCGTGACGGGCATCGAACCCGGAAATCTGATATTTGAGATCCCGGAGAAGTCCGCCGAGAAATACCTGACCGACACCAGCGGCTTCGCCGAAGGTGTGAAGAAACTGAAATGCGGCTTCGCCCTTGAGCATTTCGGCATCGGCCACGACCCTATGCACACCCTCGACCTTATCAAGGGCGTGGACTTCCTGAAGATCGACGGCAGCATCAGCGCGGTGCTGGCCACCGACCCCAAGCGCAGCGACACGGTGAAGAAGATCGTGGAGAAGGCTCAGGGCCTCGGCATCAAGACCGTGGCCGAACGCGTGGAGAAGCCCGAGACCATGGCGGTGCTCTACACTCTGGGTATCGAATACATCCAGGGCAACATCGTGCAAGAAGCCGAAGTCGTCATGACGGACGCGAAAGCACCACGATAACTTCTTAGTCCTTCGCGCCCGCTTTCCCTGCATTCTTACCCGGCCAACGGGACTCCGGATACAGCGCATCCACGTTGCGGTAGTTCTTGGGCAGCTTCAGTCCCTTGCGGCCCCGATCGCCCTTGTACTCCGCCAGTTCCTTGGGCGTGAGAGTCATATGGCGACTGCCACAGACGATTATCAGATTCTCATTCGCCGGCACGCTGGTGATGACAGACATGAACTCTTCGCGAGCCGCATGCTTCTTGGTATTGATGCCCATGATCTTGTTGCCCTTGCCGCGAGCGAGCTCCGGCAGGTTCTTGATGCCGAATACCAGGATGTGGCCTTCGTTGCTCACAGCGACCAACTGATCGGTCTTCGGGTCCTTGATCGGAGACGGCACATCCACCTTGGCGCCGGGCTTGAGTTTCAGCACCACCTTGCCGGAACGGTTGCGGGTGATGAGTTCCGCGAGCTTCACCACGAAGCCGTAACCCAGATCGTTCGCCACCAGCCATAGATCCGTGGGCTCCCCGATGAGCGCGCCGGCGAAGGTAGCGCCGTCCGGCGGGGACACGCGACCCGTGAGCGGTTCGCCCTGGCTGCGTGCCGAAGGCAAGGTATGGGCCGGCAGAGAATAGGCGCGGCCGGTGGAATCCAAGAATATCGCGGTCTGGTTGCTCTTGCCGTAGGCGGCCGCCAGGAACGAGTCGCCTGACTTATAGCTCAGGGTCGTGGGATCCAGCTCATGACCCTTGGCGGCACGCACCCAGCCGGACTTGGATAGGATCACGGTGGTGGGCTCGGTCGGCAGCAACTGGGTCTCGTCGATGGCCTGGGCGGCGACGGCCTTCTCCACCAGCTTGGAACGGCGGTCGTCACCGTAGGTGGCTGCATCAGCGATGAGTTCGCTGCGGATCAATTTCTTGAGCTTGGCCTTGGAGCCCAGCGTCTCTTCCAGCGTCTTGCGCTCGGCTGCCAGGTCCTTCTGCTCGCCCCGGATCTTCATCTCCTCGAGCTTGGCCAGGTGCCGCAGCTTGAGTTCCAGGATGGCTTCCGCCTGGATGTCCGAGAGCTTGAACTTCTTCATCAGCACGGGCTTGGGCTCGTCGTGCTTGCGGATGATGGCGATGACCTCATCGATATTGAGGAAAGCCGTCAACATGCCCGCCAGGATGTGCAGGCGCTTCTCCACCTTATCCAGACGGAACTCGAGGCGGCGCGTGACCGTCTTGAGGCGGAACTCCAGCCACTCGGAGATGATGTCCTTGAGGTTCTTCACAGACGGGCGGCCATCCAACCCGATCATATTGAAGTTGACCCGGTAGCTCCTCTCCAGATCGGTGGTGGCGAACAGGTGCGCCATCAGCTCGTCGGAATCCACCCGGTTCGAGCGCGGCACGATGACGAGACGCGTGGGGTTCTCATGGTCGGACTCGTCCCGTAGGTCTTCCACCATAGGCAACTTCTTGTTGCGCATCTGGGTGGCGATCTGTTCCAAGATCTTGGCGCCGGACACCTGGTAAGGCAGCGCCGTGACCACGATCTCGGCCGTGCTCTTGTCACGGCTCCACTTGGCACGCACCCGCACACTGCCGTTGCCGGTGTCGTACATCTGCCGCAGCTCAGCCTTGGGCGTGATGATCTCGGCGGCTGTGGGGAAGTCCGGTCCCTTGATGTGTTCGCAGAGATCCCGCACCGTGGCCTTGGGCTCATCCAACAGATGGATACAGGCGCTCGCCACTTCCCGCAGGTTGTGGGGCAGGATATCCGTGGCCATACCTACGGCGATGCCCGTGGAACCATTGAGCAGCACGTTCGGCAGCCGCGCCGGGAGCATCAGCGGCTCTTCCAGAGTGCCGTCGAAGTTCAGGCCCCAGTCCACGGTGCCCTGGCCTAATTCTGATAAAAGCACTTCTGCGTACTTGGAGAGCTTGGCTTCCGTGTAGCGCATGGCAGCGAAGGACTTGGGATCATCCGGTGAGCCCCAGTTTCCCTGGCCTTCGATGATGGGATAACGGTAGGAGAAGGGCTGAGCCATGAGCACCATGGCTTCATAGCAGGCGGAGTCACCATGGGGGTGGTACTTACCGAGCACGTCGCCCACGGTACGGGCGGATTTCTTAGGTTTCGCCTGGTAGTCCAGCGAGAGCTCCGACATGGCGAAGATGATGCGGCGCTGCACCGGCTTCAGGCCGTCACCGATATGCGGCAAGGCGCGATCCAGGATCACGTACATGGAGTAATCCAGGTACGCCTTCTCCGTGAACTCCTTCAGCGGCTGCTGTTCGGAACCCTTGACCGTATACATCTGCTCAGCCATCGAGTACTACCTATATTAGGATCAGATTTCAGCCAGGTTGCCCTTCTTCTCCAGCCACTCTTTCCGGTCACCGGCACGCTTCTTGGCCAGCAACATGTCCATGAGCTTGTCGGTGTTGTCCTTGGCTTCCAGAGTCAGCTGCACCAGCCGGCGCGTGTCCGGATCGATGGTGGTCTCACGCAGCTGCGCCGGGTTCATCTCGCCCAGACCCTTGAATCGGGTCACGGTGGACTTGCCCTTGATCTTCTCTTTGGTGATCTTGTCCAGGACCGCTTTCTTCTCGTCCTCATCCAGGGCGTAGAACACCTGTTTGCCGATGTCGATACGGAACAGGGGCGGCATGGCCACGAAGATGTGGCCGGCGGTGACCAGGGGGCGGAAATGACGCACGAACAGCGCGCACAGCAATGTGGCGATGTGCTTGCCGTCGGAATCTGCGTCCGCGAGGATGCAGATCTTGTGGTAGCGCAGGCCATCGAGCTTCGAGGAACCGGGCTCCACGCCCAGAGCGACGCTGATGTTGTGCACTTCCTCTGAACCCAATATCTCACCCGCGTCCACTTCCCAGGTATTCAGGATCTTGCCGCGTAGCGGCAGGATGGCCTGGAATTCACGGTCGCGGGCCTGTTTGGCGGAACCGCCGGCGGAATCACCTTCCACCAGGAAGAGTTCGGAGCGCTTCGGCTCGCCGCTGGTGCAGTCCGCGAGCTTGCCTGGCAGAGCCGGGCCGGCGGTGATCTTCTTGCGCACCACCTGTTTCGCCACCTTCATGCGCGCCTGGGCATTCTCGATGGCGAGCTGGGCGATCTGTTCGCCCATCTCGGTATGCTGATTCAGCCAGAGTGCCAGAGCATCCTTGATGACACCGCCGACGAAAGTGGCGGACTCACGGGATGAGAGCCGCTCCTTGGTCTGGCCTGAGAACTGGGGGTCAGGCATCTTCACCGAGAGCACGTAGGCTGCGCGGTCACAGATATCTTCCGGCGCGAGCTTCACGCCGCGCGGCACAAGGTTACGGAACTCGCAGAACTCACGCACCGCATCGGTGATGCCGGTGCGCATGCCGTTCACATGGGTGCCACCCTGGATGGTGGGGATGAGGTTGACGTAGCTCTCGTTGAAGATCTCGCCGCCTTCACCCGGCAGCCAGACCACGGCCCAGTCGACCACTTCCTTGCCCTGCTGCACACCGCCCGTGAAGGCTTCGGCGGGCACGTATTCGGCGCCATCCAGGGAATCGATGAGATAACCCTTGAGTCCGTCGATGTAGTGCCACTCTTCCTTCTCGAGGGTCTGTTCGTTGATGAACTTGACCGTGAGACCCGGGCAGAGCACTGCCTTGGCACGCAGCACGTGCTTGAGCTTGGGGATGGAGAATTTGTTGCTGTCGAAATATTTCGGGTCCGGCCAGAAGCGCAGCAAAGTCCCGGTGTTGGCCTTACCCACGTCGCCCTGCTCTTCCAGCTTGGTGACGCGCTTACCGTCCTTGAAACCCATGTGGTAGCGCCTGCCGTTGCGCTTCACCCACACCTCCAGCTTGCTGGAGAGAGCGTTCACCACCGAGACGCCGACGCCGTGCAGACCGCCTGAGAATTGGTAATTCTTGTCCGAGAACTTGCCGCCCGCATGCAGGCGCGTGAGGATCAGCTCGACACCGGTGATCTTCTCTTTCGGGTGGATGTCCACCGGCATGCCGCGGCCGTCATCCTGCACCGAGAGCGAACCATCCTTGTGGACGATGACTTCGATCTTCTTGGCGTGGCCGACGATGGCCTCATCGACGCTGTTGTCGACGACTTCCTGGGCGAGATGGTTGGGGCGGGAGGTATCGGTATACATGCCCGGGCGTTTGCGCACCGGGTCGAGGCCCGAGAGGACCTCGATGTCTGCGGCATCATATTTTGCGGCCATGAGTCGGGTATCACCTGTGACATGGGCGGATGCCCCCGCATCCGCTGAGGCCGCGATTCTAACCCGAACTCAGGCGATATGTAGAGGAATCAGGTCAAGTCGGTGATGAGCGATTTCTGCAATTCCGCCGGGATCGGCTTGACCGAGTAGGTGTATTCCGGATGATCCACACCGGCGTCCAGCACCTCGCCTTCCTTAAGCGCTTTCACCATGGAAGCGGTCAACTCGAAGCGCAGGAAATGCACCGAAGAGGTCTTCTCCGCGGTCTCACGCTCCAGGTCCTCGTCAGCGATGGGGAATACCTGTGCATGGCCATGCACCCTCACCCACACCCGGTCTTCGATGCCGATGAGCTTGCCCAGGGCTTCGCGACGTTCGTCTGCCTCGTTGAACTCGATGAGCATGGTGGCTTTCCAGTTGGAGCCATCCGGGATCAAGGGGTTATAAGCCTCCAACTCGTCCTGGATGCCGGCAGCCTCGAAGATACGCTCGGCCCGCAGCATCTCCTGCACCTGGTAGCGCATGGTCTCGCGATCCTCGAACAGTAGGGTCAGGTTCGGGCCGATATGCAGGGTGCGGATACGCTTATGGGCGATGATCTCCTGGCGGAAGGTGTCGCGCTTCTGCGCATACTCCTCCAGACCCATGAGATCCTTTCTCTCGAGCTTATGCTTGGTCATCGGTCTCTCTTTAATCCTCGCGGTCTTTGATGGGGCCATCCTTGAACAGGTACTCGCGCAACTCCTTGTCGAAGCGCTTGTTATTGCGGCGTATCCATTCCAGGGTCATGCAGGCGTGTTCGATCTCTTCATCGCGGTTATGGGCCAGGACCATCTTCAGGTCTTTGTCCTTGCAGGCATGGACCCGCTGGTTGTACCAGTCCACCGCCTCCAGCTCTTCCATCAGCGAGACGATGGCGCGATGGAAATCGCGGATCTCATCGTTCATCTCCTCGATCGGCTCGTGGTACCCCTCGCTGGACATGGTCATCTCCTGATTTGTTCCGTAGCCCTAGTCTAATCCGTAAGCCTTGCGAAGCAATTCCATGGGGAGTTCGGGTTCCTTGGTCTTGTCCTTCAGTCCGTTCTGGATCTGGTCCGCCGCCATGGGGCAGTCGCTTATGTAATGGTCGCAGCCCGCGGCCTCCACCTTGTTCATGACCGGCCGGCCAATCTTCATGGAGATGTCGTGGAATTCGCTCTTCACGGCATAGGTGCCGTTGTGGCCCGAACAACGTTCGACGGCCTCGACCTTGGTGCCAGGCACCAGTTCCAGCATCTCCTTGGTCTTGAGCCCAACATTCTGCACCCGCTGATGGCAGGGTACGTGATAGGAGATGGAACCCAGACTCTCCTTGAAATCCGTCCTTAGCTTGCCGGCCTTCTGGCGGACGGAGAGGTATTCGAAGGGGTCGTAGATGGCGTCCCGCACCTTCAATACTTGTGGGTCATCCGGGAACATCAGCGGCAGTTCCTGCTTGTACATGAGTACGCAGGACGGGATGGGCGCCACGATGTCCCAACCCTCATCCACCAGCTTGGCCAGCATGGGGATGTTCTCATCCTTGTTCTTGCGGATGGAATCGAGATCGCCCATCTCGAGCTTGGGCATGCCGCAGCACTTCTCTTGCGGCGTGAGGCGCACGGGGATGCCGTTGTGCTCGAAGACCTTGACGAGGTCCGTGGCCATCTCCGGCTGGTTGTGGTTGCCATAACAGGTGACGTAGAGCGCCACCTTGCCCCGGGTCTCACCCACGGTCTCTGCCTGGGCTGCCAACGGCTCATGACCCTTCAGGCGCTTGCGCGCCGTATCGCTATGGAACTCCGGCACCACCGCGTCGGGATGGATGCCGAGGGTCTTGTCCATGACCTTGCGCGCGACGCCGTTCTTGTTCACGGCGTTGACTGCCTGCACTACGATGGGGATACCGGCGAACTCGCCCAGCTTCTGCGGCGAAGAGAGGATCTTGTCCCGGAAGCTCGCGCCCTCTTTCTTGAACTTCACTGCCTTTGCACGGAGCATCAGATGCGGGAAGTCCACGTTCCAGGGATGGGGCGGCACGTACGGACACTTGGTCATGTAGCACATGTCGCAGAGATAGCAGTGGTCCACCACGTCCCAGTAGACCTTCTTGTCCACACCGTCCAACTCTAGGGTCGGCGACGCATCGATGGCGTCGAATAGCGTGGGGAACGAATTGCAGAGACTGAAGCAACGGCGGCAGCCGTGACAGATGTCGAAGACCCGGTCCAATTCCTTGGTGAGGAGTTCCTCGTTCCAGAAATCCGCTTTCTGCCATTCGATGGGATGACGGGTCGGGGCTTCGAGGCCGCCTTCACGCCGATCTTCGCCGCCCGCTTTTGCCATGCCTGGTCTCCTTAAGACTCGGGGGTGTCTACACACACGCTCCGCTTTGCTTCACTCCAGATCCTGAAAATCCATCCCTGGATTTTCAGACTCGGCAGGTCTGGTGCAGGCCCAGACTTGCCTCCGACGAATCAGGCGCCCAAGGGCGCCTGATTCGCGGGCGGTGCATCCATGTACCGCAACCCTACTTTCACCTCAAACCAAACGCTCTTCTTCTTTTTTTATTACTTACCGAGGGTATCGAGGGCCTTCTGGAAGCGGTTGGCGTGGGAACGCTCCGCCTTGGCCAGGGTCTCGAACCAATCGGCGATCTCGCTGAAGCCTTCCTCGCGGGCAGACTTGGCCATGCCCGGGTACATGTCGGTGTACTCATGGGTCTCGCCGGCGATGGCAGCCTTCAGGTTCTTGTCGGTGGCGCCGATGGGCAGGCCCGTGGCCGGGTCACCCACTGCTTCCAGGTATTCCAGGTGGCCGTGGGCATGGCCGGTCTCGCCTTCCGCGGTGGAGCGGAACACGGTCGAGACGTCATTGAAGCCTTCCACGTCGGCCTTGTTTGCGAAGTACAGATAGCGGCGGTTCGCCTGGGATTCGCCGGCGAAGGCCTCTTTCAGGTTCTTCTCGGTCTTGCTGCCCTTAAGGTTGCTCATGTCATCCTCCAACTGCTGTTCGGATCCATTTCCAGGGGCCACGCCGGACGGCAGTGGCTGTTTAGACTAAGTCTAAAATGTACCCCTGGGACCGAGTCATGTCAACGGGTTTGACCGGTCTTAAGCTGGGCGTGTAACGTGCCGCCCGACGTTCAGGAGAAGCCCTTGGCCAAAGCCACAAAGCCCGATTCCGCGCCCGACTTCGAGAAAGCCCTGGCGGAGCTGGAAGAGATCGTCGCCACCCTGGAGAAGGGAGACTTGAGCCTGGATGCGGCCCTCAAGCATTTCGAGCGGGGCATCAGCCTCACCCGCCAGTGCCAGACCGCCCTCAAGGATGCGGAACTCAAGGTCGAACAGTTGGTGGAGAAAGGCGGAAAGCAACTCCTCGAGCCCTTCGAGCCCGAAGACGAATAATGGCCGCGTCCTTCCGGGACCGGATTCCCGATTACTCAGCACGCATAGAAAAGGTACTGGACCGTTGGTTGCCAAGCGGGGAGAAGGTACCGCAACGCCTGCATAGCGCCATGCGCTACGCGGTGTTGGGCGGCGGCAAACGCCTGCGCCCTCTCTTGATCTATGCCACCGGCGAAGCTCTGGGTCTGACGCTGGAGAAGCTGGATGGCCCCGCAGCAGCGGTGGAGATCATCCATGCCTATTCCCTGATCCATGATGACCTGCCGGCCATGGACGATGACGCACTGCGCCGCGGCCGACCCACCTGCCACATCGCCTATGACGAGGCCACCGCCATCCTCGCGGGCGATGCGCTGCAAGTCTTGGCCTTCCAGATACTCGCGGAAGATACGGACATGACTGTCTCTCCCGCCGCACGGGTGGAGATGTTGAAGAGCGTGGCCATCGCCAGTGGTTCCGCCGGCATGGCGGGCGGCCAGGCCATGGACCTCGCTGCCGCCGGCCGCCGGCTCGACCTCGCCGAACTGGAATTGATGCACATCCACAAGACCGGTGCGCTGATCCGTGCCAGCGTGCTCTTGGCAGCTCAGAGCGTGCCGGGATTGGATGCGGCGAAGCTCGCGGCACTGGATCGCTTCGCGAAGTGCGTGGGCCTGGCGTTCCAGATCCAGGACGACATCCTGGACGTGGAAGGCAAGACCGAGACCTTGGGCAAACAGGCCGGCGCCGATTCCGCCCGCAACAAACCCACCTACCCCAGCATCCTGGGATTGACTCAGTCCAAACAGCGGGCCGCGGAACTGAAAGACGAGGCCGTGCGGGCTCTGGAGCCCCTGGGTGGCGCCGCCAGCCCGCTCATCTGGCTCGCGGAATACATAGTTTCCCGGGAAAGTTGAGCCTTTATAGCTGGCTCCAAACGCCGGATAATAGGCCCCTGACATCCCCAGGCACCCCATGACCCCGACTCCCGAATTCCCCCTGCTAAATCGCATCCAGTCTCCGGCGGACTTGCGGACGCTGGATGAGAACGAACTGCAGCAGGTGGCGGATGAACTGCGGGCCTACCTCATCAAGACGGTGAGCGGCGTCGGCGGACATTTCGCCGCGGGCCTGGGTGTGGTGGAACTCACGGTGGCTCTGCACACGGTATTCGATACTCCCAAGGATCGGCTGGTCTGGGACGTGGGCCACCAGGCTTACCCACACAAGGTGGTCACCGGCCGCCGCGATCAGCTCAGCACCATCCGCAAACTGCATGGTCTGGCACCCTTCCCGCGCCGTCTGGAAAGCGAGTTCGATACCTTCGGTGTCGGCCACTCCAGCACCAGCATCAGCGCCGCACTCGGCATGGCTATCGCCGCCCAGCAGAAGGGCGAGCATGACCGCCACGTGGTGGCGCTCATCGGCGACGGCGCCATGACCGCCGGCATGGCCTTCGAGGCGCTCAACCATGCAGGCAGCCTTAACGCCAACCTGCTGGTGGTGCTCAACGACAACGACATGTCCATCTCAGGCAATGTCGGCGCCCTCTCCAACTATTTCGCCAAGGTGCTCTCCGGTCAGATGTATGCGCATCTGCGCGAGGGCGGCAAGAAAGCGCTCTCCATCATGCCGCCGGTCAAGGAATGGGCGCGCCGCTCGGAAGAACACATGAAAGGCATGGTAATGCCCGGCACGCTGTTCGAGGAACTGGGCTTCAACTACATAGGCCCGGTGGATGGCCACGACCTTCATACCCTGATGCGCACCCTGAAGAACATGCGTGCCCTGAAGGGCCCGCAGTTCCTGCATGTGGTCACCCGCAAGGGCAAGGGCTACGAGCCCGCCGAGAAAGACCCCATCAAGTGGCACGGCCCCGCTGCCTTCGATGCCGCCACCGGCGTCATCAAGGAGAAGCCGGCCTCAAGCCCCACTTACTCCGAGGTGTTCGGCCGCTGGCTCTGCGACATGGCCGCGAAAGAACCCAAGCTCATGGCCATCACTCCGGCCATGCGCGAAGGTTCAGGCATGGTGGAGTACGCCGAGAAGTTCCCGGATCGCTACTTCGATGTGGGTATCGCCGAGCAACACGCGGTGACCCTGGCTGCCGGCCTCGCCACCGAAGGTATGAAACCGGTGGTGGCCATCTATTCCACCTTCCTCCAGCGCGCTTACGACCAGCTGATCCACGACGTGGCCCTGCAGGATCTGCCGGTGCTGTTCGCCATCGATCGAGCCGGCATGGTGGGCCCGGACGGCCCCACCCACTCAGGCAGTTTCGATCTCTCCTACATGCGCTGTGTGCCGAACCTGGTGCTCATGGCCCCGGCGGACGAGAACGAATGCCGTCAGATGCTCTATACCGGCATGACTCTCGACCACCCTGCCGCGGTGCGCTATCCCCGCGGCCGCGGCACGGGCGCAAAGATCGAATCGGAGATGCGTGTCCTGTCAGTGGGCAAGGCGGAAGTGCGCCGCCGCGGCAAGAAGCTGGCGATCCTCGGTTTCGGTGCACTGGTGGAGAGCGCCCGCGCTGCCGCCGATGCCCTGGACGCGACACTGGTGAACATGCGCTTCGTGAAACCCCTGGACAGCGCGCTATTGCTGGAGCTGACGGAGAGCCATCAGGCTTTCATCACGCTGGAAGACAACGTGGTGGCCGGTGGCGCCGGCAGCGCGGTGAGTGAGTTCCTGGCAGCGAACGGTATCGAGATGCCGGTATTGAACTTGGGGCTGCCGGACCTGTTCCTGGAACACGGTTCCCGCGAAGAGTGTCTCGCCATGGCGGGACTCCATCCGGAAGGCATCAAGAAGAGCATCGGAGACTGGGTCACCGCTAAGATGCCGTCTACTCGCAAGAAGGCCGCGACCTAGTTCAGTGCTTCTTCTTCAGTGCCTTGCCCTTGTGCATGGCCACGTGCTCCGTCTTGTCGCTCTTGATCTCGTACTGCGGCTCGTCCCGGCTGGCGTGGTGGGTGTGACCCTTGTAGTCCGTATCCCGGGTATGGACTTTGATGATGTGGCCGCTGACGTTCCCCGCCTCCGAGTTCCAGGTCACGTGGTCGCCTACCTCGAATCGCGCTTTCATGACTGATCACCTCCTGGTGACTGACCCTAAGCGGTGCATCATGACCCGTCAAAATTTCCAGACCATATACAGTTCAGCGCTGGGAACATCCGCTGGAAATGGTCGGTCCGGAGTAGTATCCTAGTAATTCACTCAGGTATAGTCTTGAACAGAAAGTATCCAGCCCCCACTGCGACGACCTGAGCCGGTGTCCGCGAGGAGAGATGCGATGAACGTCCCGAACCAACCTGCCAAGAAAGCCACTGTCACTTCCATCGAGGACGTGCAGTCCAGCGCCGATACTCGCCGCATCCCCATCAACAAGGTGGGCATCAAGGACATCCGCCATCCCATCCGCATCAAGGATCGGATCGGCGGCGATCAGCACACCATCGCCAACTTCAGCATGTACGTGGACCTGCCCCAGGACTTCAAGGGCACTCACATGTCGCGCTTCGTAGAGATCCTGAACGCCTACGAGCGAGAGATCACCACCGATACCTTCAAGGAGATGCTGACGGAGATGACCACGCGCTTAGGGTCAGCGTCCGGTCACATCCAGATGCAGTTCCCCTACTTCATCAACAAGAAGGCGCCGGTCTCCGGCGTGCAGAGTCTCTTGGACTACGAAGTCACCTTCACGGGTGAACGCAAGAACGGCGAGAACTGCCTCAAGATCAAGGTGGTGGTGCCGGTCACCAGCCTCTGCCCCTGCTCCAAGAAGATCTCGGATTACGGCGCCCATAACCAACGCTCCCATGTGACCGTGGAGTGCAAGGCCAAGGGCTTCATCTGGATCGAAGAGATCATCGACATCGTCGAGAAGGAAGCCTCTTGTGAGCTGTACGGGCTCCTGAAGCGCCCGGACGAGAAGTACGTGACCGAGCGGGCTTACGACAACCCGAAGTTCGTGGAAGACATGGTCCGGGACATCGCCGTGAAATTCAACGCGGACGAGCGCATCCGGGCCTATACGGTAGAATCGGAGAACTTCGAGTCCATCCACAACCACTCGGCCTATGCTATGGTCGTGAAAGACAAAGACGCATAACGAAACGCAGGTTCGAGTCGAAGAAGCCGGTCATGAGACCGGCTTCTTTTTTTAGTGCGTAGCGCTCAAAGAAGCCGTGAGCTTTGCAGGGACATCTGCTAACCACAGCCGGTAACTATCCTTGCCGTCCAGGGACACCACCAGCAGGTGCAGGTGATCGGGCGACATCGCCGCCATGACGGGCTTGCCCCAGTCCGGCGATGACGGTATCCGCGTCCATGTCCCGGTGTTCAGGTCTCCTAGGTAGATATCCGAAGATGCAGCTTTATCTGAGCGGGCTTGGCCGATAGCTACCCCATACTCGCCATCTGACGTCACCGTAAGGTTTCCATCGCTGTCGATGTCTGGATGGCTGAGCGGGATGACGTTGCCGACCCGGTCCGAATAGACGGATCCGAGATAGAACTGCACCGGCCCCGCTTGTGACACCCGATTCCCGTAGACGAGTTTGTTCGCACCTTCGATGTACGCGATGGCTACCGTAGAGCCCGCATCAGGTACTGAAAGCGCGGTGACCAGGCCACCTTTGGTATCCACGACGCATAGCCGCCGCGCTCCATTCGCATCCGAAGCACAGCTCGTGATGATGGAATGATTAGGTGTCCAGAACATCCGCCCCACCTGACCCTGACCCCCTAGGAATAAGTTGTGTACCGAATGGATGTTGATGTCCACCAATCTCAGGAATGTGATCTTGGAGACGACGGCATGCCGGCCATCCGGCGACCAGGCGAAGCTGGCGGGCACCATCGAGCCTGGGATGACACCGAACATCTCTTTCGCGGTCTGCGTCGCCATGTCATAGACATGAAGGTGGCCCGCGCCACCCTCGGCGCTGCCCCAATAGAACTTGCCGGCATCTAAAGGCATGAAGCCCAGGGCGAACACATAACCGGAATGATCGGAAAGCTTGATCTGCCGGTAATCGAGAGACGCGGTCTGCGGGGTAGCAGCGGAGGCCGCGATGGATTGCATGAAGACCATGCACGCACCGGCCCAGCAAGCGACCAGCTTAAGCCTCGGCATCTTTCTTCTTGGCGGCATCGTTGCGCTCGCTCCGGGTCAGGCGTTCGATCATGCTGCGCATGAACATCTTGTGGAAGCGCAGCTGACAGGGGATGGTGAGCTGTTCAAGCAACGTGGCGCTCACCTTGAGTACCGTGACGGCACCCTTGGCGACGATGGCGGAAGTGCTCTTCTTGCCGCCCATGGCAGCGGCCTCGCCGAAGCAGTCGCCCTCTCTCAGCAGGCCCACGGCCTTGCCCTGGCGGCGCACTTCTGCCTCGCCGCTCACCAGCACCAAGAAGGCGTCATCCATGTCTCCTTCCACCAGGATGTGCTCGTCCATGCCGTAGCTGTGCCAGCGGCCGGCCTGTAACACCTCGTAGATCTCAGGGTAAGTGAATTCCTTGAAAAACGGCAGTCGGCGCAACATGCTGAAGCGCTCTTGCTCAGCCATCTCTTGGTCAAGTTGATCGAGCTTACGCACCGCCTGGGACAAGGCGGTCGCGAACTCGATACCGGTCTGGTAGCGCTTGCTGGGTTCCTTGAAGATAGCCTTGGAGACCACTTCTTCCAAAACCGTCGGCACGTCCGCGCGTAGCCGGTGCAGAGGCGGCGGCGTGGCGTAGATGATCTGGTGCACCAGTTTCGACAAGTTATCGCCGTAATACGGGCGCTTGCCGGAGAGCAGTTCGTACATGACCACCCCCAGGGAATAGAGGTCGGTCTGGACGGTAGCGGGCGCGTGGCGCATCTGCTCCGGCGCCATGTAACTGGGTGAGCCCACCAGACCCTTCACTTGGGCTTCCTCGTTGCCGGCCATCTGCGCCACACCGAAATCCACGATGCGTACGTCGCCGTCGGCGGTGAACATGATGTTGCCGGGCTTGATGTCGCGGTGCACCAAGCCGTTGCGGTGAGCGTAGTCCAGCGCCTTGGCGCATTTGAACACCACCTCCACCACCTTGCGCACCGGCAGCAGGTTCTCCACGCGGCAGAAGGTGGTGAGCGGCTTGGCGCCACGCACGTACTCCATGACCACGTAGCAGTGACCCTCGTCCTCGCCGGCATCGTAGATGGGCAGGATGTTGGGATGCTGCATCTTGCCGACGAGATAGGCCTCGTTGAAGAACAGCTTGCGGCGGGTGCGGGCGTCGGCTTCCGGGACTTTCTCGTCCAGGCTGTAGAGCTTGAGGGCCACGTCCTTGCCCAGGAACGAGTCATGGCACAGGTACACGGTGCCGGTGGTTCCCCGGCCCAGTTCCTGTGTGACCACGAATTTTCCGAGCTTGGCCGGCGTTCCCATGCCCTTCCCCAGGATCGACCTTTGCAGTCTTACAGTCCGGCCGGATTATGTCCAGCCAACATCAGGGTACCAAGTCACACTTTAAGGAGATAAGCCCCGAGATTGAGCAAAACACAGGCAAACGCGGCGGCGATGACGTCGTCCAGCATGATGCCGAGACCGCCTTTGACATGGCGATCCGCCCAACGGATAGGCCAGGGCTTCCAGATATCGAACAGCCGGAACAGCAGGAAGCCCGCCAGCACCCACATCCAGCTGAAGGGCAAACACAGCATTGTGATGAGATAGCCCACGATCTCATCCCAGACCACACCCTTGGGATCATCGATGCCCATCTGCCCTGCCGTATAGCCGCAGATGAAGATGCCGGCTACCAAGGCCACGGCCAAGATCGCGAGATACATGGTGCTACTGGCATACAGTGCCAGAAGCACATAGATAGGTATCGCCACCACCGTGCCCATGGTGCCGGGCGCCTTGGGCGAAAGACCCGCGCCGAAACCATAAGCCAGGAAATGCACTGGATGGGTGAAGACCTTTCTGGCGGTGAGATTACCCATGGATAGCTCTTGAACCATTATCCATAGAATGAAGCAGGTGGTTCGCGAACGCTTCCCAACCCATCGCACTCAGAGCGATGGAGCGGACTGCGCGGACCTTAGTGATCGCCGTGGCTGGATCACATCCGGCTTGACGCATAAGGAAATAAGCGAGTACCAAGCCAGTGCGGTCCTTACCGGAAGTGCAATGCACAAGCACCGGCTTATCCCTGCGAAGCTGCGCCTGTATGAAGTCATAAGCGCGCAATAGCGCGGCCCGACAGATCTCATCGTCACCAATCCGCGGAGGAGCGTTGTCGCTCAAGGGTACGCAAGCATACTCCATACCCTGCTCTGTGAAATCTTCTGCATGCACAAGCCTGCCATCGTTCACTGATAAGACCGCCCGTATCCCGGCACGGTATAGGGCATCGACATTCCACGGTTCTCGATCAGGCCCGGGCCGGCCTGCGAGTTTCCCCGGCAATAGCCAGAACAGCTTCTCCATCGCTCACTCAGCCGGGGGCAACGACTGGAAGTACTGCTGGTATTCGCCCGGCTTACCCTCGGTCCACGGATGGTAGTCGTTGCAGAACTGGATGCGTTCGCCCAGCGGCGGATGGTCTGAGCGCCACAAGACATACAAGGGTCCCGGCGTCGGATAGGCAAGGTCGTGCTGCACGAACTTGGTGAAGGCGGTGCCGCAGGCATGGTTGAGATGGGTGATCTCCAGGCCGAAGCGATCCGCCTCATGCTCCAGATGCCGGGAGTAAGCGTTGGCGACGGGCTGGAACACGAAACCGAATACGCTGAACAGCAATATCAACAAGGGTAGCGATGCCACGTCCGCAAGATCGGTCACGCCGGTGTGGGAGCTGAATCGTCGCAGTATCCAGCCGGCACTGCGATGCACCAGGTATAGAGCCAGGAGCAGCAGCAAGCTGCCGAAGAATATCCCCTTCCACACATGGTTCAGCACGTAGTGACCCATCTCGTGGCCCATGACCATGAGCAGCTCGTCGGGAGTGAACTGCTTGATGATGGTGTCCCAAAGCACGATGCGTTTGGTGCCGCCGATGCCGGTAGCGTAAGCGTTGAGCTCGTTGGTATCCACGCTCTTGTCCACTTCATAGACATGAGCACCCTCGATCCCGGCACGGTGCGCCAGATCGAGTATCTGGGTCTCCAGCGTCTTGTCCTGCATGGGCCCGAAGTGGTTGAAGAGAGGCTCGACCCAGATAGGCTCCACGAAGGCCAGGAAGACCATGATGGGGATGCTGGCGAGCCAAGTGTAGAGCCACCAGCGCCGGGTCGCGTGTTTCAGCAGTAGATAGGGTATCCACAGGAACACAGCACCGGCCACGAGTCCCAAGCCCAGACCGGTGAACTCGTCCTGCAGCCACTTGCCGAATGCCTGAGAGGAAAGGCCGTAGTCATGGGGCCGGATGAAGGTCGCGTAATACTCCAGCGGCAGATTCAGGAGCGAAGCGACCAGCAGGAACAGCACGAAGTAGATGACCAGCGTGAAATACCAATATCTACCCGCGCGCTTGGCCCATGCCCGCAATTTCGCGGAGAACCCGCTGAACAGGATCAGGGCTGGGACGAAGAAACCCCATAGGGTCGCGACGATCCACAGGATGTTACCGGTCTCATAATGCCGCACTGATTCCGCGGTCGGTACTGGTATCGGCACCGGAGCCTCGGCCTGTACTTGAGGAGCGAGAGGCTGTGCTTGCGCCGCCGCGACGGCCGCAGGGGCGGCCACCGTCCCAGCATGGGCCGGTGACAGGAAACAGAGCAGAGATAGGGCGATCGCGAAAGCGGCAAGACGCGACATGGGCGCTCCGGTCGTATGGGTCACGCCGGAAGAGTCTAATTCAAACCAGCAGACACTGCGCTCCAGAAAGCATTGTTCTCGAAGCCCAACGCCCACATGGAGACGCCGGCCAGGTTGAGGGTGACGGCAAAGTGTGCCTTGTCCTGGATGCCTTGTGCCGTCTCGTACCAGACCTGGTGTACGGAGCCGTCAGCGGCAGTGTAGTCGAAGTGTTCTGATTCGCTGACCGGGTCCCAGACTGGATGAGCGCCTGTGGATGCCACGAGTGCCGCGGAGTCCTTCCAATCCACCTGCACACCGGTGTTATGGGTGACGTCGAAATCATAACCATAGGCAGGCAGTCCCAGCAGGATCTTGTCGGGGTTGATCTGGGAGACCGCATAGTTGAGGTTCCCGGTCATCCAGTCTAGCCCCGCCACTGGTCCCGCACCCTGCCCCGGCACGTGCTCGTCATAAGTCATCACCTGCATGAAGTCGGCCTTCTTGCCGAGCGCTGCGTAATCGAAGGCACCGGTCCAGCTGTCGCTCGGGTCGTCCATGCTCTTAGCCGGCACGCTCAGCATGAGCATGGAACCTTGCGCGTGCAGCTGCGTCGCGAGATCCGTCACGAACGAGGTGTAGGCATCCCGGTCCGCTGGGAACATACCCTCGAAATCGATGTTTATGCCCGTGAGCCTGGAAGTCTTGGCCAGAGACAGGATATTCAGGATGGTGGTTCCGTGGTGGGTGACCATGGCGTCATGAGCGATGTTGGCATCGAAATCCGTTTCGCCGAAGTTCGAGACAGTGGCGTAAGAGAGTTTGCCCTGGCTTGCATCGCTGTCCAGGAGCGTGCCATCCAGGTCACCGTGCAGTCCGCCATCTGCATCCACGCTGATCAGATCCAGGGCCACTTCGTTTAGTGGCGTGCCCAGGGCCTCAGCTGATGCCAGCGAACTGCTGTCGCCGGTGTAGTAACCGAGCACGATGCGGTTCGGTGCCGGCGAGGAATTCTCGCCGTACCTGCAAGCACTGAGTGGCAGCAGTGCCGATAACACGAGGATCAGTAGACGGGTTCGCACGTGCTCTCCCCTAGGAGTACGCCGCTATTATCCGCCTAAGGGCCGGGACTGTGCATCAGAAATGCCGGTGTCCGGGACGAAGGTATGTCCGGGTCTGTCCCTTGGGATCGATGCAATGGATGCCGGGAGTGGATTCGATGGCACCGATGCAGGTGACCGCGCAACCCACGGCCTGCAGCGCCCCTTCAGCGGCAACGGCTTTGTCTGCATGGACCGTGAAGCAAAGTTCGTAATCATCACCGCCTGTGAGCGCGAGCCGCCATGAGTCTTCTTGACCCTTCAGGGCTAGTAACTCTTTGGAGACTGGCAATCTTCCCAGTGACAGCTTGGCGCCGAAACCGCGGGCTTCCAGGAGATGCCCCAGATCCGCCAGCAATCCATCCGACACATCGATGGCAGCACTGGCGATGCCGCGCAATGCGAGGCCGATGGCGATGCGCGGCTCTGGATAAGCGAAGCGCTGTACGCAAGGATGGCTCATATCGGAGCCACCAGCCTGCAACAACTCAAGTCCCGCAGCCGCATCACCTGGGTTACCGGTCACATAGATGAGATCCCCTACTCGTGCGCCGGCGCGGGTCAGCGCCAGGCCTTGTGGCACCAAGCCATGAACCGTGAGGGTGACGTTCAGGGGACCGCGGGCCATATTGCCGCCCACCAAGGCCACGACGTGGCGTTTGGCTAGCGCGAAGAAGCCGCCGCTGAAAGCCTCCAGCCAGGACTCATCCGCTTCCGGCAGCGTGAGCGCCATCAGCACCCAAGCAGGTGCGGCACCCATAGCAGCAAGATCGCTCAAGTTCGCGGCGAGGGCACGATGGCCAACTGCACCGGCAGGAAGATCAGCAGGGAAATGCACGCCGGATATCAGCGAATCGGTGCTGACTGCAAGCTCATGACCCGGGGGCACCTTGAGCAGCGCCGCGTCGTCGCCAATTCCCAAACTCACGTCATCCCGCAGCATGCTCGGCTGGGCGAAGAAGCGGCGGATGAGTCCGAACTCGTCCATAGACATCAGCGGGCGTCACGCTCCGCCTGACGCAGCCCGGCGGAAGTCTTGTCCAGCACGGCGTTGATGTACTTGTGGCTATCCTCGGCACCGAAGCCCTTGGCCAGTTCCATGGCTTCGTTCAATACGACCCGATAAGGCACGTCGATACGATCTTTGAGCTCGAAGGTACCGATGAGCAGGATACCGCGCTCGATGGGATCCACTTGTTCCGCGGGCCGATCCAGGTTCGGCTGGAACAGCGCCTGCAAGGCACTGCTGTCCGCGATCACTCCGCGCACCAGCGCCTCGAAGTACTCCGCGTCCACATCCTTGATGTTCTGGCTGGCGTTGAGTTCAGCGATGAGTTCGCCGGCAGGTGTGCCTGACAGCTGCCATTGGTAGAGACCTTGCAGCGCGAGACGCCGCGCTTTGGCGCGGGCGCGCGCGCCCTGTGATTTGCCGGCCATCAGCTGTCCAACTTGCGCATGAGGTCGGCCATCTCGATGGCCGCCAGCGCCGAATCGGCGCCCTTGTTGCCGTGGGCACCACCAGCACGCTCCGTGGCCTGCTCCAGGGTGTCACAGGTGAGCACGCCGAAGATGACCGGGATACCGCTGTCGCGGGCTGCCTGGGACACGCCGCGGGCACACTCGCCTGCCACGTAATCGAAATGAGGGGTGCCGCCGCGGATCACTGCGCCGAGAGTGATGACGGCTTCGTAGTTCTTGCTGGCAGCGAGCTTGCGGGCAGTGAGGGGAATCTCATAGGCGCCGGGCACCCGGATGATATCCAGGTCCTGGGCGCTGATACCGGCTTGGGTCAGGGTCTCGACGGCACCTGCCAGGAGCTTTTCCACCACGAAGTGGTTGAAGCGCGCTGCGACGATGGCGATACGGAAGCCCTTCGCAGAGCGTCCGCCCTCGATGATTCTATGAGTGCCGGCCATATAAAAGAACTTTGGATAAACCAATGGCTATTTTAACCGAGAAGCTCAATCGGGTGTGACGTATTCCACCACTTCAAGACCAAAGCCGGAAATACCATGCATCTTCTTGGGCTGGCTAAGCACCCGCATACGAGTAACGCCCAAGTCCAGCAATATCTGCGCACCTACGCCATAGGTGCGTAGCTCGGCTCCCGCCTCATCGGATTGAGGCGCGACACCACCCGAAGACAGCCGCTGCATGATCTCACCGGGCTCTTCCGGTTGGCGCAGCACCACCAGCACCCCGCCTTCTTTGGCGATGCGCTGCAGGGCCTTGCGAAGCGGCAGGCCTAAGCTGTCCCAACGTACTCCCAGCATGTCGCCCAGGGTGTCCTGAAGATGCACGCGTACCAGGATGGGCTCGCCGCGGTTTATCTCACCTGACGTGAGGGCGAGATGCACCGCCTTGCTCAGCCGATCTTCGTAAGCGACCAACTGGAACTCACCGAACTCCGTGGGTACGCGCCGCTCCGCCACCCGCTGCACGGTCTTCTCCTTCTCCATGCGATAGCGGATGAGGTCGGCGATGGTACCGATCTTGAGCTTGTGTTCGGCAGCGAACTTCTCCAGATCGGGCCGGCGCGCCATGCTGCCGTCGTCGTTCAGGATCTCGACTATCACTGAAGCAGGCTCCAGGCCTGCGAGCCGGGCGAGGTCGCAGCCGGCTTCCGTATGGCCGGCACGGGTCAGTACACCGCCGGGCTGGGCCATGAGGGGGAAGATGTGACCCGGTTGCTTCAGATCTTCCGGCTTCGCATCCGGTTTCACGGCAGCCCGCACCGTTAGGGCACGATCGTAAGCCGAGATGCCGGTGGTCACGCCCTCCGCCGCTTCGATGGAAAGGGTGAAGTTGGTGGTGTGATTCTTGTCGGTATCGCTCACCATCAGGGGCAGACGCAGCTGCTTGCAGCGCTCGCGGGTGAGAGTCAGGCAGATGAGACCACGCCCGTAACGGGCCATGAAGTTGATATCCTCCGGACGGCACATGCCGGCGGCCATGATGAGGTCGCCCTCGTTCTCCCGATCCTCGTCATCCATGATGACGACCATGCGGCCGGCAGTCAGTTCCGCCAGGATCTCTTCCACGCTGTTGAGCTTGCTCACCGGATCTGCTCCCCGAGCATGCGCTCCACGTAGCGCGCCACCACATCCACCTCCAGGTTCACACGGCTGCCCACCTGGTACTCGCCGAAGGTCGTGTGGATCATGGTATGAGGGATGATGTTCACATCGAACAGGTCATTGTGGATGGCGTTGACCGTTAGGCTCACGCCGTCCACGCTGACCGAACCCTTGTGAGCGATGTAGCGCTTGAGGCCGCCTGGCACCTGGATGTCGAAGCGTATGGAACGCGCATCTTCACGACGCGACTTGATGGTGCCCAATCCATCCACGTGTCCGCTCACCAAGTGGCCGCCCAGGGGGGTGGCAAGAGTGAGGGACTTCTCCAGGTTCACGGCGGAGCCCGCCTTGAGATCGCCCAAGGTAGTGAGGGAGAGTGTCTCCTTAGACACATCCGCATCGAAAGCATGCTCGCGTTTGGCGATGACCGTGAGGCAGCAACCGCTGACACAGATGCTGTCACCCATCTTCACATCCTGCATGGGAAGCTCGCCCGTACCGATGGACAGGCGCAAGTCTCCGCCCTGGGGCGTGAGCGCCTCGATCTTGCCGACCGCTTGGATGATGCCGGTGAACATGGGTCAGGCCTTGGGGCGCAGGATCAGGCGCAGGTCTCTATCGAACATGCGCGCATCGGCGATCTCGAGTTCACGGCGCTCGTTCATGCTGCTGATGCCCGGCAAGCTGAACATGCCGCGAGCCTTGTCACCCAAGAGGCTCGGGCACATATACAGGATGAGTTCATCAACCAGGCCGGCTTCCAGCAAGGCGCCGTTCATGCCGGCACCCGCTTCCATCAGCACCTCGTTGCACCCCAGTTCAGCCATGGTCTCGAGGATGGCCTTCAGGTCCATGAAGCCGCGCCGCTCCGGGAATACCTGGATGTTGGCACCGATGGCGTTCAATGCCTCATGCTCTTCCGTATCGTCCACGCCGGTGGCGATGTAGACGAGATCGGGATCACGCGCGAATACCTTGGCATTCACCGGCGTGCTGAGGTTGGTGTCCACGATCACCTTCATGGGTTGGCGCCATTCGCCCGGCAGCCGCACCGTGAAGGTGGGATCGTCCGCCAGCAGCGTTCCGATGCCCGTGAGCACCGCAGAACTACGTGCGCGCCAGCGGTGTACGTCCTCGCGGGATGCATCGCAGCTGATCCACTTGCTCTCGCCGTTGGCGAGCGCCGTCCGGCCGTCCATGCTGGCGGCGAGCTTGGTGCGTACCCAGGGGCGGCCGCGGGTCATGCGGCTGATGAAACCGGGATTGAGAGCCTTGGCTTGGGCGGGCATCAAGCCTTCGACGACGGTGATGCCGGCAGCTTTGAGCTTTTCGAAGCCTTTGCCGGATACCAGAGGATTGGGATCGGTCATCGCGGCGACCACTCGAGTCACGCCGGACTTCACCACCGCGTCCGCGCAGGGCGGAGTCTTGCCCTGGTGGGCGCAGGGTTCCAGGGTCACATATAAGGTGGCGCCCTTGGCGGCGGCCCCGGCCTCTTCGAGGGCCAGGATCTCCGCATGGGCTTCACCCGCGCGCTTGTGGAAGCCGCGGCCGATGACTTTGCCGTCCTTGACCAGCACGGCACCCACCCGTGGGTTGGGCTCGGTGGTGTAGAGGCCAAGTTCCGCGAGGCGCAGGGCCTCGCCCATGTGGCGGTGGTCTTCGGCGCTGGATTCACTCATGGCTTACTTCTTCTTGTCGTCCGACGGCAGTAACGGCATCTGTTCACGTTCCAGAGCGGCGCGGGCCGATTCGCCTTGCAGGCGCTCGATCTCCTCCCGGAACTCATTCACATCCTGGAAACTCCTGTATACGGAGGCGAAGCGCACATAAGCCACCTCGTCCAGGGTCTTCAATTCTTCCATCACCCAGTCACCGAGCTGGCGCGACTTGATCTCGCGCTCGCCGGTCACCTGCAGCTTATGGATGACCCGTGCCAGGGCCGCTTCCATCGCTTCGGTGCTGACCGGGCGCTTCTCCAGCGCGCGGGTCATGCCGGAACTCAGTTTGTGCTCGTCATAGGGCTCGCGGGTGCCATCGTTCTTCACGATGCGCGGCATCACCAGCTCCGCGGTCTCGAAGGTGGTGAAACGCTCACCGCACTTCTCGCATTCCCGGCGACGGCGTACCTGCTGCCCCTCGCCCGCCAGGCGTGAGTCGATTACTTTCGTATCTTCATGGTTGCAGAAAGGGCAGTGCATTCAGAACTTCGTGCCGGCCGGATATACCGGATGTTGCTTGCACAGTGCCAGCACCTTCTGCTTGGCATCGGCGATGACTTTCTCGTCGTTGATGTTGTCGATGATATCCGCCATCCAGCCGCCGAGATCGCGGAAGTCCTGTTCCTTGAAGCCACGGGTGGTGGAAGCCGGCGACCCCAAGCGCAGGCCAGATGTGACCATGGGCGGGCGCGGATCGTTCGGCACTGCGTTCTTGTTCACGGTAATGTTGGCCTTGTGCAGGGCCGCGTCCGCATCCTTACCGGTGATGTCTTTCTTGATGAGGTCCAGCAGGAACAGATGGTTGTCAGTACCGCCAGAGACTACGTCATAGCCGCGCTTCATGAAGGTGTCCGCTAGGGCGCGGGAGTTATCCAACACCTGCTTCTGATAGACCTTGAACTCCGGCTGCAGGGCTTCGAGGAAGGCCACCGCCTTCGCGGCGATCACATGCATCAGCGGACCGCCCTGAGTGGACGGGAACACGCTGGAGTTGAGCTTCTTTTCAACTTCCTCATTGGATTTAGCCAGGATCAGACCACCGCGGGGACCACGCAGGGTCTTGTGGGTGGTGGTGGTGGTGACGTCGGCAATGTTCACCGGGTCCGGATAGAGCCCGGCAGCCACCAGGCCCGCCACGTGGGCCATGTCCACGAACAGGTACGCGCCGACGGAATCGGCGATGACCCGGAACTTCTGCCAGTCGATGCGGCGTGAGTACGCAGAGAAGCCCGCGACGATCATCTTCGGCTTGTGCTCATCCGCGAGCTTCTGCACCTGGTCGTAATCGATGAGGCCAGTGTTGGTGTCGATACCGTACTGCACCGCATTGAATATCTTGCCCGAGAGGTTGACCTTGGCGCCGTGGGTGAGATGGCCGCCGTGGGCCAAGCTCATGCCTAGGATGGTGTCACCCGGCTTCAGAAGCGCGAAGTACACCGCGGCGTTGGCCTGGGAACCAGAATGGGGCTGCACGTTGGCGTAACCGGCGCCGAACAGCTTCTTGGCGCGCTCGATGGCGAGACGCTCCGCGACGTCCACGTACTCGCAGCCGCCGTAGTAGCGCTTGCCCGGATAGCCTTCCGCGTACTTGTTGGTCATCACCGAACCCTGGGCCGCCAGCACCCGCGGGCTCACGTAGTTCTCGGAGGCGATGAGCTCGATGTTCTGTTCCTGGCGGTGCAACTCGTCACGCAAGGCTCCGAGGAGTTCGTCGTCGAACCCGGCAATCTGCATATCAGGAGTGAACATTCGGAAGGCTCCGCGGATAGGTATTGAGCGGCGCCTATTTTACCGCAGCCTCATGGGCTACGTGGCTAAAAAAGACTCAAGGACGCCATTCCAACCCAGCGCTATGTTCGTCCTGTTATAGCCCCCTCCCCCCATACCCACCACGCGGCCGTGGCCCAGCTCCTCGGCGATGGCGCAAAGGCGCGTGGCCGCATGTGCATGAGCGGCAGGCGTGAAACGCAGGTGGGTGATGGGATCGCCGGCGATGCTGTCGGCACCGCACTGGAACAGGATGAACTCTGGCCGGCCGACCTTGAGATAGTCCTCGACCCGCTCCCAGGCCCTCAGGAACTCCTGGTCGCCAGCACCGGGCGCCAGGGGCAGGTTGAGTTTGGTGCCCACGGCTTCGCCGCTGCCGGTCTCGCTCTCAGAGCCGGTACCGGGATAGAGGAAGCGGCCGTCCTCATGCAGGTCCGCGAACAAGAGGTCCGGATCCTCCTCGAAGGAATAGAACACGCCGTCACCGTGATGCGCGTCGATGTCCACATAGGCGATGCGCTTGACGCCGTGATGGCGACGCAGTGATTCCACCGCTACGCCGATGTCGTCAAGTACACAGAAGCCGGCGGCATGAGCCCGAGCCGCGTGATGCAGACCGGCGATGGGCACGAAGGCACGACGCCACTCGCCGGACATGACGCCGTCCACTGCATTCAAAGTGGCGCCCACCACCTCGCAGGCCGCCTCATATATCCCCGGCACCGCCGGCGTATCGCCCTCATCCAGGTAACCGTCACCGCGGTGGCTCTGCTCTTCGGCGAAGCCCAGGAAGTCACGGGAGTGAAACATCTCCAGCTGCGCGCGCTTCGCCGTCTGCACCGGTACGGCATGCACTCGCTTATCGAAACCGCGGGCCACGCTCTCACGCCAGAAGGCGCTGAAACGGTCGTGCCCGAAGGGGTGGCCCTCGCCGAAACCGTAGCGCGCCTGGCGGGGGTCATGGCATACGCCGACCTTAAGCAGGGAGTCCACCATTTGACACCTTCCGTTTCCAGCCAGGTGTATTATGGACCGAAGCCCTATCCGGCCGCATTCCAATAATGAACCAAGTCCCAACCACACCGCAGCAGGTCGGTTGGCGCGAGTGGGTCGCGCTGCCCGAACTCGGCATCAAACGCATCAAGGCCAAGATCGACACCGGCGCGCGCAGTTCATCGCTGCACGCATTCGCGGTGGTGGTATTCACCGAGAACGGCAAGCGCCGCGTGCGCTTCGGACTGCATCCCATGCAGCATAAGGACAAGCCGGAACGCTTCTTCGAGGCGGACCTGGCGGAGGAAGAACGCTGGGTCACGGACTCCGGCGGTCACCGCGAGCAACGACCGGTGATCCGAACCACCCTCACCATCGGTCAGCAGAGTTGGCCTATCGAGATCACCCTGGCCGCGCGTGACAGCATGCGCTTCCGCCTGCTACTGGGCCGCAGCGCCATGCAAGGCCACATCACGATCGATCCCGCAGCGTCCTACGTCATGGGCAAGCGACGTCGCATCCGCGGCGTACGCACCACGGAAGAGACATAGATGAAGAAGCGCCTCAAGATCGCCATCCTCTCGCGCAACACGCGCCTATATTCCACCAAACGACTGGTGGAGGCCGGCATGAAGCGCGGTCATGACATGTACGTCATCGACCCGCTACGTTGCTACATGAACCTGGCGACCGACAACCCCGAGATCCATTTCAAGGGCCGCAAGCTGGACGGCCTCGACGCCATCATCCCTCGCATCGGCGCATCGGTGACCTTCTACGCCACCGCGGTGCTGCGCCAGTTCGAGATGACCGGCGTGTTCACCCTCAACGATTCCGACGCCATCGTGCGCGCCCGCGACAAGCTGCGTTCACTGCAACTCCTTTCACGCTTCGGCATCGCCATGCCGGTGACCGGCTTCGCCCACGCCCCCGACGACACCGAGGACCTAATGAAGCTCGTGGGCGATGCACCCATGATCATCAAGCTCACGGAAGGCTCCCAGGGCCAGGGCGTAGTGCTAGCGGAGACCCGTCAGGCGGCGGAGAGCGTCATCGATGCCTTCCGCGGTCTCAATGCCCACTTCCTGGTGCAACGCTTCGTCAAGGAAGCCCAGGGTGCGGACCTGCGCTGCTTCGTGGTGGGCAACAAGGTGGTGGCCGCCATGAAACGCCAGGCCCGCCGCGGCGAGTTCCGCGCCAACCTGCACAAAGGCGGTAGCGCCATCGAAGTGAAGCTCAGCAGCAAGGAGCGGGACATGGCCATCCGTGCTGCCGAGGTGGTGGGCTTGAACGTGGCCGGCGTGGACATCATCCGCTCGGCCCAGGGCCCGCTGATATTAGAGGTCAACTCTTCCCCCGGCCTGGAGGGCATCGAGAGCGCCACCAAGAAGGACATCGCCGGGGAGATCATGGCCTTCATCGAGAAGAACTCGAAACGCCGCCACAACGGCCGCGCCTAGGACCCATCCGCCTATATAATCTGCCCCTCTTTATCCTTCCAGTCCGACAGAGCCATGGCCCAATACATATATACGATGCACCGGGTCGCCAAAGTGGTGCCCCCGAAGCGCGAGATCCTGCGCAACATATCCCTGTCGTTCTTCCCCGGCGCCAAGATCGGCGTACTGGGCCTGAACGGCTCCGGCAAGTCCACCCTGCTCCGGATCATGGCTGGCGTGGATACCGAGATCAACGGCGAAGCCCATGCGCTGGCCGGCACTAAGATCGGTTACCTACCCCAGGAGCCGCAGCTCGATCCGGCCAAGGACGTGCGCGGCAACGTGGAAGGCGGCCTCACGGAGATCGTGGAAGCCAAGGAGAAGCTTGAGAAGGTCTACGCCGCCTACGGCGAACCGGACGCGGACTTCGAGAAACTGGCCGCCGAGCAGGCGCGCCTCGAGAATGTGCTGCAGGCCGCCGGCGCCACCAACCTGGACCATGTGCTGGAAGTGGCGGCAGAAGCCCTGCGCTTGCCACCCTGGGACGCAGATGTCACCAAGCTCTCCGGTGGTGAGCGCCGCCGCGTGGCATTGTGCCGCCTGTTACTGTCCAAGCCCGACATGTTGCTGCTGGACGAGCCCACCAACCACCTGGACGCCGAGTCGGTGTCTTGGCTGGAGCGTTTCCTGCAGGAGTATCCCGGCACCGTGGTGGCCGTGACCCATGACCGTTACTTCCTGGACAACGTGGCCGGCTGGATCCTGGAACTGGACCGCGGGCATGGTATCCCCTGGCAGGGCAACTACTCCTCCTGGCTGGAGCAGAAGGAGAAGCGCCTTGAGATCGAGGAGAAGCAGGAGACCGCCCACATCAAGGCCATGAAGGCCGAGTTGGAGTGGGTGCGGACCAATCCCAAGGGCCGCCAGGCCAAGAGCAAGGCACGCCTCGCCAAGTTCGACGAGCTGTCCTCGCAGGAATTCCAGAAGCGCAACGAGACCCAAGAACTCTACATCCCGCCGGGCCCGCGCCTGGGTGAGCTGGTGGTGGAAGCCAAGGGCCTGAAGAAGTCCTTCGGCGACCGGCTACTGTTCGACGGCATGGACTTCAACCTGCCCCAGGGCGGCATCGTGGGCATCATCGGCCCCAACGGCGCCGGCAAGACCACACTGTTCCGGATGATTGCCGGCAAGGACAAGCCGGACTCCGGAGAGCTGCGCGTCGGTCCGTCCGTGAAGATCGCCTACGTGGATCAGAGCCGTGACGCTCTGCGGGATGACAAGACCGTATGGGAAGAGATCAGCGATGGTCAGGACCTCATCACTGTCGGCACCTGGACCACTCCGTCCCGCGCCTACGTAGGCCGCTTCAACTTCCGCGGCACCGACCAGCAGAAGATGGTGGGCCAGCTCTCAGGCGGTGAACGCAACCGCGTACACCTCGCCAAGGTACTGAAAGCTGGCGGTAACGTACTGATGCTGGACGAACCCACCAACGACCTGGACGTAGAGACCCTGCGGGCGCTGGAAGAAGCGGTGCTGGCCTTCCCGGGCTGCGCGGTGATCATCTCCCACGATCGCTGGTTCCTGGACCGCGTGGCCACTCACATCCTCGCCTTCGAGGGTGACAGCAAGGCCGTGTGGTTCGAAGGCAACTACGCGGACTACGAAGCAGATCGTAAGCGGCGCCTCGGTGCCGATGCGGACCAACCGCATCGCATCAAGTATCGAAGACTGAAAGCCTAAGAAGAGAATAGAAACGGCGCCGCAAGGCGCGGTTTTCGACTGTGCGGCAGTTCAACGCGACTGGGATGTTTGCAGAGCTTGTCTGCGTGCCAGGCTCTCAGCGGGCCAATACTCATCGAGGTCGTAGTATTCACTCACCGCCGGCACGCCTGGAGGTAGCAGTACCCAGGGCTGCTTCGACGCAGTGAAGATGTGTATGTCAGGCGGCAACAGGTCCGGCGTATCGAACGTCCCTACCCTCACGAACCTGTAGAGCGGGCTACCGTAACTGCTCCAGATTGCGATATGGCAGGTAGGGCAGCGCGCGATCTTCTGGCCTCGCCCGCTGGCCGAAGGCGTGTGGACTATCTCCGGCTTGGCACCTGTCGATGTGATCCGGTCAGATTCGATCAGGGCATTGAGGGCGAAGGATGCGCCGGTCTCACGCTGGCACCAGCGGCAGTGGCAGCAGTGCACGACGAGCGGGGCGCTCTCCATGCGATAGCGTATCTGCCGGCAGTCGCATCCTCCGGTGAGCGGATAGGCGCTATAGGGTGACATCACAGACCCTCCCTTATTGCTTGGAGAGATTACAGCGCCTAGAGATGCCGCGCTATCGGGATCTTGCAGTCATACCAACTTGAAACTGACTCAGAAGCGTCGCGAGCGAAGGGCTCGGCACATGCACCATGCGGGCAGACAGGATGTCTGCCCTGGGTCATGAGCGCAGCAGCTTCTGAGTCAGTTTGAAGAGACGTATTTCTCGCGACGGAGATTCGTATTGTCGAAACCGATGGCTTTAAGGAACTCCACCGAGATATCGATCATGTCCGGGTTGCCGCAGAGGTACACGATGTCATGCTTCGGATCTGGCTTGAGTTCCTTGAGATGCTCCTGCACATAGCCCTTGCGCTCATGGGCCTGAGCCGGGTCTGAGATGCGACGGCTGAAGTTGGCCACGAAGTCGAAACCCGGATTCTCTTTGGCGAATTCGATGAAGTCCCCGCCGAACAGCAACTCATCTGGCCCGCGCACCCCCAGCATCACCACCGCAGTATGCTGTTTGGCTGCCAGCAAAAGTTTCAATTGCGGCAACATGGCCCGGTAGGGCGAGACCCCGGTACCGGTAGCGATCAAGAGATAACGGGACGGCGGGTCTTCCCGCAGCACGAAGCGGCCGAAGGGGCCGGTCGCAGCGATGCGGTCGCCGGGCTGCATGGCGAACAGGAGACCGGTCGCACGGCCGCCATCGACGTGGGTGACCGCGATCTCCACGTCACCACCACTGCCGGGGATGGTGGCGACGCTGTAACTGCGGCGCAGCTCCATGGCCTCGAAGGGCAGGTGCAGGGTGATGAACTGGCCCGGCACGTAGGTGAACGCCTGTCCATCCTCGCGGCGCAGGTTCATCTGCAGCACGCGCGGTGTGATCATCCGGCTCTGCTGTAGGACGAAGTTGAACTTCTCGTGACTCATGGGCTCCAATCGGCTGGATGAGATCCAGACACAAACAGAAGAATAAAGGCATAAGACCTTAGAACCGGCGCACTTTTTACCATATCCGCGCCCATAAGCCGAGTGCCCGGCATACCATGTAGGCCGGTTTCCGGGAGATAACCATGCAAAAGCTCATCGTCGCCGTATTCGCCGTAGCGGCATCCCTCGGGATGTCCGGTGCCCTGCCCGCTTCTGACACCGGCAGTGCAGATGCGCTCCTGCACCAGGCAGTCGCCGGGAGTTGGCGCTCCGATGCGCACAAGGCCCGGGATCAATACCGGCACCCCATCCAGACTCTGGAGTTCTTCGGCTTGCAGCCGGACATGACCGTGGTGGAACTGGCGCCCGGTGGCGGCTGGTTCACGGAGATACTTGCACCAGTATTGAAGGGTCACGGTCACCTGATCGAAGCCACGGGCAAGACCACTGGCAAGTTCGCCGACATGCTCCAGGCCAACAAGGCCAACTTCGGCGAGGTGAAACTCGTGGAGTTCGTACCTCCTACCAAGACCGACCTTGGAGCCCCCGGCTCCGCGGACATGGTGGTGACCTTCCGTAATACCCATGACTGGCTGAATGACAGCGAAGCGGAGTTGGACTCGGTATTCGATGCTGCGTACAAAGTGCTGAAAGCCGGTGGCGTGCTGGGCATCGAAGAGCACCGCGCCCGTCCCTATAGCGACGCAAAGCAATCTTCAGATGCATTGCATCGCATCCCCGAGGACTACATGATCAACATGGGCCTGAAGCACGGTTTCATGCTGGCTGGCACCTCGGAGATCAACGCCAATCCTAAGGATGACGAGAGCATCAACATCCACAACCTGCAGCCGGACGGCACCGATCCCAAGCTAAAGGCCATCGGCGAGAGCGACCGCATGACCCTCAAGTTCGTGAAACCCAAGCAATAAGGTAGGCACCATGAAGTCCCTGAAGCTTAGCCTCATCGCCTGCAGCGCACTGGCCTTCTCCGCCATCGCGGCCCCGCAGCCCGCTGCCGACAGCAGCGGTGTCGACACCGCCCTCAGCCAGGCGCTCGCTGGTTCCTGGCGCGATCCTGCCAATGCGTCCCGCGATCAATACCGGCATCCCAAACAGACCCTGGAGTTCTTCGGTCTGAAACCCGACATGACCGTGGTGCAGCTCTGGCCCGGCAACGGCTGGTACACGGAGGTGCTGGCTCCGGTATTGCGCGAGCATGGTCAGCTCATCGACGCGGTGGTGCCCGCCAAGGGTGATTCCGAGTCCGATGGCACGGTGCGTTACCTCGGCAAGCTCAAGGCCAAACCCGATGTCTACGGCAAAGTGAAAGTGGTGGACTTCTCGCCCCCCGCCAAGATGGATCTGGGTGCCGAGGGTTCGGCGGACATGGTGCTGACCTTCCGTAACCTGCATAACTGGCAGGGCCGCGACCAGTTGGACAACGTGTTCCAGGCCGCCTTCAAGGTGCTGAAGCACAGTGGCGTGTTCGGCGTGTGCGAACACCGCGCCGCCGCCGGAAAGAGCGTGGACCAGGTGTTCAAGACCGGCTACATGCCGGTGGACTATGTGATCGAGGAAGCCGAGAAGGCTGGCTTCAAGTTAGCCGGGCAATCGGAGATCAACGCCAATCCCAAGGACACCAAGGACTATCCGCAGGGTGTATGGACCCTGCCGCCCACCTACACACTGGGCGACAAGGACAAGACAAAGTACGCCGCCATCGGTGAGAGCGACCGCATGACCTTGAAGTTCGTCAAACCCTAAGCACTCATCGCACATGAAAAAGGCGAGCGGCGCGAGCCGCTCGCCTTTTCTTTTTTTAGAGGATCAGCTCCAGCGCAGGCGGAACTGATGGCCCAGGCTATAACGCCCGGCACCGTGCAAGGCCAACACCAGGAAACCGCCGGCCATGCTGAGGTTCTTCATGAAATGCAGCATGTTGCTGGGGTCGTCGGTATGGAAGTGCACCAGGAGAGCTGTCAACAGGCAGAAGCCCGCCAACAAGAATGCTGCGATGCGAGTGTAGGCGCCCAGCAGGATCGCGAGGCCGCCACCGATCTCGAGCAGGATCACGAGATAGGCGAAGAATCCGGGCAGGCCGAGGTGATGCATGAACTGCTGGGTGGGCTCGGTATTGAGCATCTTGTTATAGCCCGCGAACAGGAAGATATAGGACATCAGTACGCGGGCAAGGAGCAGGATCGGACTTTGCATGGTCGTTCTCCCCGGGTTGTAGGACCTATTTGCTCAGGTCAATTACTTGCTCACTTGGCGGCGCTTGTTGATCTCCGAAAGCAGCCCGGTGAATACGTCGCTCAATACGCTCTTGAAGGCACCGAACTTGGCGTGGGTAGGCGTGCGCTCCGGATGGGACTCATCCAGATACAGACCCCAGCGCATCTCCACCTGCAAGGCCGCCACCCGGGCCATCTGGCCGTAATGTTCGGTGATATAACCACCCTTGTAGGGATTGTTGCGGGAGACCCTGAGACCCGCCGCCCGGAAGCCGTGTTCCACGCTGGAGGTGAGCCAACCGGAGTTGGTCTTGCCGTCCCGGTCACCCAGATAGACGTCATCCTTGAGCGCATCGTGCACAAGGTTCGCCCGGGATGCCACGCTGTGGGCATCGATGAGCGCCACCGCACCGAAACGCGTGATACGGCTCTGCAGAAGTTCCAGGAGTCGCGCGTGATAAGGCGCATGCACCAGGTCGCGGCGCTGCTTGATCTCCTCAGGGCTCGGCGGACGGGAATAGATCTCTTCACCCCAGAAGGTCTTGGCAGCCACGAAGCCGGTCTCATAGCGACCAGGATAAAGGGGCCTGTCGTCCGGCGGCCGGTTCACGTCCGCCACGAAACGGCTGTAAGTACCATAGATGGTGGTGATACCCATTGCCGGCAAGAAATCGTAAAGGTGATGCAGATACCAGTCCGTCATGGGTAGGCTGCTGATATAGCTCGAAGCGAACTCCGCGCGGATGGCCTCCGGCACATAGATGCCCGTGTGCGGGATGCTCACGACTATGGGCACTTCTTTGTTGCTGGCTTCGCGGATATGGAACGAGGTTATCTTCATCTGGTTCTCATAAGGTATTGAGACGCTTCACAACGTCGTCGAAAGCGTGGGCGCTCTCATCCTGTCCGTGGCATACGCCGGCGTGTACACGCCGCTCGCCCCCCACATATACGTCACTGATATCGGCGCGGCTGCCACCGATGATCAAGGCATCCATCAGGGTATCCGCATCATGGCCGCGCAGAGCCGGGGCTTCGCGCTGCAACACCACGAGATCGGCGAGATGTCCGGGGGCGAGAGCGCCGCTGGCATGACCCAGGGCGGCTGCACCGCCACGGCAAGCGGCGTTCCACAACGGCACACCCAGACCCGCGTTGGTGGCAAGCCGCGCACGCCTCTCCTGGCGCAGACGCTGACCGTATTCCAGCAATCGCAGTTCTTCGATGGCGTCGATGCGGCAGTTACTGTCGGAACCGATGGCGATCTGTCCACCAGCCGATACGAATTCCTGGGCGGCGAACAGCCCATCTCCGAGATAAGCTTCCGTGATTGGACAGATTACCACCGTGGCGCCAGCGGTACCTGTGATGGAACTCTCATTCGGCGTGGCATGGGTCGCATGCACCAGGTTCCAACGTTTGTCGAGCCGCACATGTTTTGCCAGCACTTCGATGGGTGTCGCGCCATAAGCCGTCTGGCACTCCTCCACTTCACGGCGCTGTTCGCTGATGTGGATATGGATGGGCGCATCAGCGGCCATGAATTTGGCAGTGGTCTCGATCAGCTTCGGCAGGCTGTCCACTGGCACGGCGCGCAAAGAATGAGGAGCCAATCCCAACTCCACTCCGTGCAGCTCCGAGAGCAGGCTGCAGAAGTCATCGATGCTGGCGTGGATGAAGCGGCGCTGTTCGTCCCGGGCCGGCTTGCCGAAACCACCCTGCTGATAGAAGACGGGCAACAAACGCAGTCGGATGCCGGTCTCCTGGGCCGCCGAGACCACGGCGCGGGCCATCTGCGCCCCGGGCCGACCGTCCAGCATGTGGTGCAGATAGTGGAACTCGGCGACGCTGGTGAAACCGCCGCGCAGCATGTCCCAGAAAGCCTCGCGGGCGATGATGAACATCTGCTCAGGGGCGACGCGGTTGGCTAACCGGTACATGGCTTCGCGCCAGCTCCAAAAGGAATCCTGGCCGCTCGGCACCTCACCGTAGCCGGCCAAGGCCCGCTGGAAGGCATGGCTATGGGCATTGGGCATGCCCGGGATGGCCAAGAAACCATCACAGGGGCCAGGCCCCTTGGGTTCGATGCGCTCGATGCGGCCGGCCGGGTCGATCACCAGGGCCTGGTCGCGCATCAGCCCTTTGGGCGTGAGCAGGTATTCAAAAGCCAGACGGCTCTGCATACTCTTATGCTCTCATGGATTTCCCTCGGGCTGCGCATCATGCATGACTTGTTGGTGAAAAACGCTCGGGTATTCACCGGGACGGGCACGGCCCGGAGTTTCGCCGTGAAAGACGGCCGGATCGCCGCCCTGGATGGTCCCGATGCCCCCGCCCTGGAGACCCTGGATGCGGGCGGCACGCTGGCGCTACCCGGCTTCATCGACTGCCATACCCATGCCCTCTATGCCGGCGACCGCATGGCCGAGCACCTGCTCAAGATGCAGGGCGCGAGCTATGCGGACATCGCCAAGGCCGGCGGCGGCATCATCAGCACCGTGAAGGCGGTGCGGGCTGCCAGCGAAGCCCAGCTCATCGAACAGACCTTGCCGCGCCTGCAATCCCTGGTGGCCGAAGGCGTGACCCACGTGGAGATCAAGAGCGGCTACGGGCTCGACCTCGAGACCGAGCTCAAGATGTTGCGGGCCATCCGTGCCCTGCCGCGCCATATCCCTTTAGGTATCACCGCCACTTTCATCGGCGCCCATGCGGTGCCGCCGGGTACCACCCGCGATGCTTATATGGATGAGGTGATGGGGCGCATGCTCCCGGTGGTGGCCGGGGAGAAGCTCGCGGAGGCGGTGGATATCTTCGTGGAACACATCGCATTCCAGGTGGGTGACCTGGAACGTCTGGCGGAGCGGGCCGCCAAACTCGGATTGAAGTTGAGAGCCCATACCGATCAGCTTTCCAACATGGGTGCCACGCGCCGCGCCGCGGAACTGGGCGCGCTGTCCTGCGATCATCTTGAATATATGGATGAGGCCGACGCAAAGGCCATGGGCAAGGCCGGCACCGTGGCGGTACTGCTACCGGCCGCATTCTATTTCCTGAAAGAGACCCGCAGACCTCCGGTGGACCTCTTGCGCAAGCATGAGGTTGCGCTGGCGGTAGCTACAGACCTCAACCCTGGCACTTCGCCGGTGCCGAGCCTGCACACTGCCATGCACATGGCCGGCACGCTGTTCGGCTTGAGCACCGAGGAAGTGCTGACGGGTGTGACCGCGAATGCCGCCCGCGCCCTGGGACTTGAGGGTAGAATCGGCGCCCTCGCGCCGGGGTCGGACGCGGACTTCTGCCTCTGGGACATCCCCGGGCCGGGTCTCTTCAGCTATCAACTGGGCGGCATCAAGCCCGTCCAGCGTTTCTTCAAGGGAAAACGCACATGAGCAGCCTCACTCTCACCGGCCACGACCTGAAGCTCGATGATCTGAAGAGTCTCGAGCAGCAGCGTCCCACCGTGAGCCTGGGAGCGGAAGCACGTCGCGCCATGCAGGCAAGCGTGGATACGGTGCGCAAGGTCATCGACACCTCCCAGGTGTGTTACGGCATCAATACCGGCTTCGGCGCCCTGGCGCGCCAGCACATCACTCGGGACCGGCTCACCCAGTTGCAGTACAACCTGGTGCGCAGTCACGCCTGCGGCGTGGGCGAGCCCCTACCGGCAGCGGTGGTGCGGCAGATACTGCTGCTCAAGGCCAATAGCCTCGCCATCGGTAATTCCGGCATCCGTCCCGAGGTGGTGGAGACTCTGCTGGCGCTCTTGAACCACGATGTGTTGCCGGTGATCCCGTCCCAGGGTTCCGTGGGCGCCTCCGGCGACCTGGCGCCACTGGCACACATGACCCTCGCTCTCATCGGCGAGGGTGAAGCCCTGCATCAAGGCAAACGCCTCGAAGGCGAAGCCGTACTGAAAGCCGCCGGCGTGAAGCCGGTGCAGCTGGAAGCGAAGGAAGGCCTGGCGCTCTTGAACGGCACCCAACTCAGTGCCGCCCTCGCCATCCTGGGCTGGATCGGCGCCGAGCGCTCACTCGCCGCGTCAATCGCCATGGGCGCGCTGACCCTGGAAGCCCTGGCCGGCAGCTACAGCCCCTTCGATGCGCGTATCCATGCGGTGCGTAACATGCATGGTCAGATGCATGTGGCGGAACGGTTCCGCTCCCTGCTGACGGGCAGCGATATATGGAACAGCCACCAGGGCTGCGATCGGGTGCAGGACCCTTATGCCCTGCGTTGCATGCCCCAGGTATACGGCGCGGTATGGGACACCCTGGTACACGTACGCGGCGTGCTGGAGCGGGAACTCAACAGCGTCTCCGACAACCCGCTGATCTTCGGCGAGGATGTGCTCTCCGGCGGCAACTTCCACGCCGAACCCCTGGCCTTCGTCTCGGACTTCATGGCCATCGCCATGACCGAACTCGGTAACATCGCCGAGCGGCGCATCGACCTCATGCTGCGTAAGGTGAACCCGCGACTGCCCATGTTCCTCGCACGGGATGCGGGCCTGGAGTCCGGCTTCATGATCGCGCACGTGACGGCGGCGGCGTTGGCCTCCGAGAACAAGACCCTGGCGCATCCGGCCTCCGCCGATACGGTACCCACCTCCGCCGGCCAGGAGGACCACGTGAGCATGGCGCCCTGGGCGGGCGTGAAACTCGGCCGCATCCTGAAGAACCTCTCCCACATCCTGGCAGTGGAGGCGCTGGCAGCGGCGGAAGCCATCGACCTGCAGCGTCCTGCCAAGACCACCCGGGAACTGGAGCCCCTGCAGGCCCGTATCCGCGAACTGGCTCCTGCTGCCAAGGGCGATCGCCGGCTGGACGGCGACATGGCCCGGGTAGCCACCGCCCTCGGAGATGGCAGTCTGCTCAGCGCCTCAATCCCCTCTCTCGGCAACCTGTCTCTCTAAAAGAAACGTCGGGCTTTTCGCGAGAGATACTGCGCACGCCAAATATGTCCGCAACATGACATATTGGGTCGTTTCTTCTATACTCCGCCAACTGAAGGTTTATGACGTCACCCGCGCAATGCGGAGATGTCCAGGGGTCTCTCGTTTTCCCCCTTTGACGAGAGACCCCTTTTTTTACGCCAGGTATCGCGTAAGGACAGAGGGCCCGCCCCAAGGTAAACTGCGCACCCCGGCGGGCGTTTAGTCTCATGAATACCCGCCCCCGCCTCAGGATTTTGTGGAGACCCCATGCTGAACCGGATGTTGAAGATCGCCATCCCGGCGCTGGCCGCCTTTTTGCTCGCGAGCTGCGGCGGCGGCGATATCCACGGCATAAACCTCGCCATGACCGATGCCCCTATCGATCTGGCTTCGTCGGTGAACATCACCTTCTCCCAGATCGAACTCAGCGGCCCTAATGTGACCTCCACGGTCATCGACATACGGCCAGCCAGCTCCATCGACCTGTTCGGCCTGCAGGGCGGCCTGGCCCAGACCGTGGTGACTGGTATCCAGGCCCAACCCGGCCACTACACCAGCCTGATCCTGACCGTGGTTGGCGACCCGGACTTCGCGCAGTCCAACATCGTGCTGCCGGATGGGATACATACCCTCTACGTGCCGCCGGGCGTCTCGTCGCGGGTGGTCATACCGGTGGACTTCACCTTGGTGAGTGGCGGGGACATCAACCTCACGGCAGATTTCAACCTGCGCAAGTCCATCATCCCGGATCCGAACGACCCGACCAAGTACCAGCTCATCCCCTCTATCCGGGCGGTGATAAACGAGGAGTCGGGCGCCATCACCGGTGAGGTGGGGACATCCCTCATCACCTGTCTCGCACCCTCGGTGTACGTGTACAAAGGCGACGTCACTCCCACGGACGTCGACATCACGGCGCCGGCTAACCGGGTGCAGCCCTTCTCCTCGGCTCTGGTGGGTTTCAACGCCACCACCAGCCGTTATAACTTCACGGTCGGGTTCCTGCCTGCCGGCTCGTACACTCTGGCCTTCACCTGCGATGCAGCTCTGGATGTTGCCAACCAGACGAACACCCTGCGGTTCCTGCAGACCACCCACGCGACTGTGACGCCCCTGGGGACGACCTTCGTCAACTTCGAGTAGAGTCCCAGCGCGCTTAGGACCGAACGTCCGCCTGCGCATCGGCACGCCGATCGTAACGGCCGAACATCCGGTCATAGCCCAACACGTAGATCGCCTGCAAGGCAGCTGCGAGGCAGAACGGCGTGATGAACCAGCCAGCGGCGATCATGGGGCCTGCCACGCCCGGCCCCGCCGACTGAGGTATCTGGAACGATGCCGCATTCACGCTGGCCGCGAGCCCGCGCCGTTCATCCCTTACCAGTGTCGCAATCTGTGCCTGACGCGCGCCCACCGAGGCGCCGCCGCTGGCCAAGCGCAGCATGTAGATCAGTGCCGCCAGCCAGAACCAGGGCATGAACGGCAAAGCCAAGAGCATCAATACGCCGATACCTCGACTCCAGACCACCGCCCGCGAAAGACCGTGGCGCATGGCCACTCGGCCAGCGAACAGCGCCATCACCGCTGCCAGCAGGAAGGTCCCCGCCATCACCGGTGCGATCCGATCCGGCCCGGCATCGAACTTCAAGGCGAACCAATAGGAGACCAGCGGACCCGTGAGTCCCATGGAGAAGCCGTTCAAGGCATTGAGGCGCACCAGACGCCACAAGAGATTATTCTCCCAACGCTGCATGCGCAGCTGCCGATGCCCCGGCGCCAGGGTCTCGCCGCGTGGCGCTTCTGCGGTAGTCGCAAGCAACAAGAGGTTGCCCACGGCCCCGGCGATCACGATCAGGAACAGCAGGCTGTAAGCCTGGGTGATGGGCAACCGATGCAATAACAAGCCCGGGATCACGGCCAACAAAGCGCCCAAGGCCATGCCGAAGAAGCCTAAGGCGTTGTTGATGCTGTAGACCCAGGCGCGTTGCGACTGCGGCACAGCTTCCGCCAACCAGGCCTGCTCGGCAGGCCCGAAAGGCCCAGCGGCGCCGTTCATACCGCGACCGAAGCCACCTACCACGATCGCGGCCACCAGTAAGGCCGTGGAGTGACTGAGCAGCGGCGTGAGGCCGCACAGCACCGTGAGCGCCTCATAACCCAGGAGGAATGGTTTACGCCGGTAACGGTCACTCAGCCGGCCGATGAGCAAACTGATAAACGCAGCGCCCAAGCCGGCGGCGGTGAAGGTGAGGCCGATGCCGAGGCCACTCCAACTCAAGGCATGCAGATACAAGGACAGATCCGCCACCAGGGCGCCCTGGGCGACGCTACGCAGCGTGCGCGCCGCCAAGAGACGGCGGGCTGTGGGATGGATGCTGTGCAGTCGGCCCTGCGGCGCCAGTTTCAAGGACGGCCTGCACCGTAGTAATTTTGGGCCCAATAGCCGGCGTTAAGCCAGGCACCCGCCACCGGCTTGCCAGTCTCGGGGGCGTGGATGAACCAGCCATCCCCCACGTAGATACCCACATGCATGATGTTGCCGCCGTAGAAAAACACCAGATCTCCAGCCTTTAAGTCGCCGCGACCCACCCGTGGGGTGTGGTCGTACTGGGCGGCAGCGGTACGGGGCAGGCTCACGCCCAGCTTGCCATAGACGTAGTACACGAGCCCGCTGCAATCGAAGCCACGGGGAGTATGGCCGCCATATTGGTATGGCACGCCTTCCTGCTGCTGGGCGAACGTCGCGGCACGCTTACCGACATCGAGTTGTTCAGCGCTGGGTACAGGAGCGGTAGACGGTTCGGGCCATTGGGCGCAACCGGTCAGGGACGCCAGACAGGAAAACAGCCAGACAGCCTGTATCTTCACGCCCATATTATAAGCCGCGGTTACTTGCGGATACGGATACGACGGTTCCCGTCTCTGACGGCGGCCTGCTTCAGACTTGCATGGCCGCCCGCCAAGGTCATGAGCGCACGCGCCGCCAGAAGGCTCGCATCGGCGCTGACCATATCCCGCTGCAAGCGTGACTCCTGCTCGCGCAACGCATCCACCGCCTCGGCGCGACTCACATCGGCGAACCGCAGCTCACTGCCCGGCGCGAGTTGCGCCAGGAGATGCAGATCTGCAGCGATCACATTCGCGATCACGGGATACCCGCCGGTGGCGCCATGGTTGCCGAGCAGCACGATGGCCTGGCCGGAGTGCGGCACTTGCACCGCGCCGGTGACCATGCCCATGGAAGGCAACTCATCATTGCGGATACGCTGCAAGGGCGTGCTCTCTAGGCGAACGCCGGTCCGGTCACTCTGGGGCGAGACTTTGAAAATGGACTCACGCAAGCTGAGCAAGGCCGCAGACGTGAACCACTCCTGATGCGGGCCGGCCACGACACGCAAGCGGGCGGATGTTCCATAGCGCGGTGGGGAGCGCAGATAGAAGCCTTCAGTGAATACCGCACTGGTACCGGCGATGAGCCGCGCCCCGGCACTCAGGGGTTCAGGTCCAAGACCCGAGAGCGTGTCCGTCGAGCGGCTGCTCAGCACCGGCGTCGCGTCGAAGCCACCGGCGATGGCCAGGTAACTACGCCATCCACTCTCGATACGCCCACAGTCAAGCACCCTGCCAGCTTTCACTGTCAGGGTCTGATACATGGGGACAGGTTCGCCATCGAGTTGCGCCGCCAGGGCGCCGCCCGTGATAGCGATGCGCTCATCCACATCGAAACGCAGGCTCACGCCGGCAGCGGTCATCTCCAACGCAGCGCAGGTATCCGGATTGCCTACCAGGCGGTTGGCGATGCGCAGACTGACGGCATCGGCGGCACCGGCTGGCGACACACCCAGATGGCCGAGACCACTGCGCCCCAGATCCTGGAGTGTCGTGAGAGTCCCGGCTTCGAGGACCTCGATCATGTGGCCACCTTGAACCGCACCCGGTCGCCGGGCGCGAGCAAAGCCGGCTGGGCCAAGGTCGCGTCGAAGAGTTGGGCATCGCAACGGCCGAGGATGTGCCAACCGCCGGGAGTCGCCTGCGGATAGAGCCCGGTATAGCCGTCCGCCAGCGCCACGCTGCCTGCAGGCACACGGATACGCGGCTTGCTGCGGCGTGCCACACGCAATGCCGGATCGAGACCGGTCAGATAGCCGAAGCCCGGCACGAAACCCAGGAACGCCACCTCATATACTGCTTGAGTATGCCGCCTGACGAGCTCCGATACTCCCATGCCGAGCTCCTTGGCTAGCGATGGGAGATCTTCGCCTTCGTAGACCACATCGAATTCATGCAGCCGTCCGGCGAGCATCGGCTCCGCTTTCACCGCCGGCAGATGCGCGGCGATGGCGTCAAGATCAGCGACCAAGGGATCCGCCACTATCAGCAGCGAAGCTTGGCCGGGGATGAGTTCCTTCACACCGGCCAGGTCTTCCCGCAACAGGGCGCGCCGCAGTGCGTGGGCCAGATCGGGACCATCCAGTTCCACCAGCAATGCACCATCGCCCATGAACCGCGACCTCATGCGAAGGCCTCGATGGCGATGCCGGCACCTCGCAGCGCGTCGCACAAGTGACCTGCGATCTTCGCCGCGCCCGGTGTATCCCCATGCACGCATAGAGAGCGAGCTGTGATCTTCAAGGGTTTGCCCGTGACGCTCGGCAGGCTGCCGGTGCGCAGCCAAGTGACGACGCGCTCCGATACCTGGACGGAATCCGTGAGCAAGGCCCCGGCTTCACCGCGGGGTTGGAGCCGGCCGTCGTCCCGATAACCGCGGTCAGCGAAGGCCTCACCCACGACGGTCACGCCCTGAGATCTGGCGCGTGTCATAGCGGTGCAGTCCGGGAGGGTGAGCAAAGGAAGGCTGGGTTCGAAAGCCTTGAGGGCGGCGATCACTGCATCCGCCACGACAGCATCCACCGCCATGCGGTTATAGAGGGCGCCGTGGGCCTTGAGATAACGGATGTGCGAGCCTGCGACCCGGGCTATGGCATCCAGCTCACGGAGCTGCTGCAGGACGCTGGCTGTGATGTCAGTGGGTGGCAGGTCCAGGTCGCGGCGACCGAAATGCTCCCTGTCCGGATAGGAGAAATGCGCGCCGATGGCGACGGAATTCGTCACACACCGAGCCACGGTGCGGCGCATGGTCTCAGGACCACCGGCATGGACGCCGCAGCACACGTTGGCGCTGCTGAGCAGCGGGATCAGTGCCGCATCGTCTCCGCACTCCTCCCCTACGTCTGCGTTGAGGTCGATGTGCATGCGGCCGTCAGCCGCTCAGCGCGATCCGAACATGGGCAGGTCCAGGCCGCGCTCCCGCGCCACCTCGATCGCCCGCTCATAGCCCGCGTCAGCGTGGCGCATCACCCCGGTGCCCGGATCGTTGATCAGTACACGGTTCAGGGCCTGGGCAGCACGCTCGGTGCCGTCCGCCACGATCACCACGCCGGCATGCAGGGAATAGCCCATGCCCACGCCGCCGCCATGATGGAAACTCACCCAAGAGGCCCCACTCGCAGTATTGAGCAGCGCATTCAGGATCGGCCAGTCCGCCACCGCATCGGTGCCGTCCTTCATGCCCTCGGTCTCGCGGTTGGGAGAGGCCACGGAGCCTGAGTCCAGATGATCGCGGCCGATGACCACCGGCGCTTTGAGCTCACCGCTCTTCACCATCTCGTTGAAAGCCAAGCCCAGTTTGTGGCGCTCCTTGTAGCCGAGCCAGCAGATGCGAGCCGGCAGGCCCTGGAACTTGATCCGGGCCCGAGCCATATCCAACCAACGATGCAGATGCACCTTGTCCGGGAAGAGTTCCTTGGCCTTGGCATCGGTCTTATAGATATCTTCCGGGTCGCCGGAGAGCGCGGCCCAGCGGAACGGACCCATGCCCTCGCAGAACAGCGGCCTTATATAGAGGGGCACGAAGCCCTTGAAGTCGAAGGCGTTACTGACGCCTGCGTCCTGGGCCATGGCGCGGATGTTGTTACCGTAGTCGAAGGTGGGGATGCCCTTGGCCTGGAGTCCCAGCATGGCGCGGACCTGACGGGCCATGGAAAGCTTCGCGAGCTCGACATACTTCTTGGGATCGGCCTTGCGCAGTTCCGCGGCTTTCGCCAGCGAATAGCCTACGGGGATATAACCATTCAGCGGATCGTGGGCCGAGGTCTGGTCCGTGACCAGGTGCGGCAAATAGTCGCTCTTGAGTATCTCTTCGAACACTTCCGCCGCATTACCCAGAAGACCTACGGACTTGGCTTCACCCTTCTCCGCAGCTTGCTTTAGCATCTCCACCGCCTGCTTGAGGCTGGTGGCCTTGTAGTCGAGATAGCCCGTGGCCAAGCGCTTGTCGATGCGGGTTTCATCCACTTCCACCGCCAGGCAGTTCAGACCGGCGAACACCGCAGCGAGAGGCTGGGCACCACCCATGCCGCCGAGGCCGCCGGTCAGCAGCCATCTACCTTTCGCGTCGCCCTTGTGATGCTGGCGCACCGCCTCGACGAAGGTCTCGTAGGTGCCCTGCACGATGCCCTGGGAACCTATATATATCCAGGAGCCGGCCGTCATCTGGCCATACATCATCAGGCCCTTCTTATCGAGCTCGAAGAAGTTGTCCCAATCGGCCCACTTGCCCACCAGGTTGGAATTGGCGAGCAGCACCCGCGGCGCACCCTCATGGGTCTTGAATACACCCACCGGACGGCCGGACTGGATCAGCAGGGTCTCGTCATCGCCCAGGCGCTTCAGGGTCGCGACGATGGCATCGAAGCTCTCCCAGTCGCGGGCGGCGCGGCCGATGCCGCCATAGACCACCAGCTCCTTCGGGTTCTCGGCCACCATCGGATCAAGGTTGTTGTGCAACATGCGCAGCGCCGCTTCCTGCTGCCAACCCTTACAGCTCAAGGTGGGGCCGGTGGGGGCATGCAGGTCGACGTCACGGAAACGGGTAGCCACGCTCGATATCCTCAGGCATAAAAAAGCACGGCCGGTATTGTAACCGGCCGTGCATCGACATCAGGCGTGGTGGGCTGGGATCAGCCGCCGCTGCTGCTGCCAGCACCAGGACCCATGGCCGACTGGTTCTGCATGTTGCGCATACGGTCCTGCGCGGCCTTCTGGCGCGCGGCTGCCTCTTCCGGGGTCACGCAGATGCGCTGGGGCAAGAGCGAACCCAGGGGCTTCTCCTCATCGCACACCAGCTTGGGCTTGACGGCAGCCTGGGCGGTCGTGGCAGTGCCGGCGGCCGGAGCCGCGGCAGCAGCCGGGGCCGGGGCAGCGGTGCTGGCCATGGGCTTCGGATCGTCGGTGGCGCAGGCAGCTAGGCCTAAGGCCAGCACGAGTCCGCAGGCAAGGGGCAACTTCATCATGGGCTATCTCTCCAGGGCTTTTATGCAGGCTCTCGCCATGCGGAATCTACTAAGTGAATAGTATATTAGCCGGGGTATGGGGGATTGGCAAGGGTATACTAGAACCCTAGTAGCTGGTCTATACTCAAAGAAAGCCCCCTAAACGGCGGGCGAATATTACAAGGGATACCACGACATGTCGCCCCGCCGCCCCGCTCAGACCCAACAGCCCGAGCCAACGGAAGCCGAACTGGAAGTGCTGCGTGTACTGTGGCAGTTGGGTGACAGCACGGTCCGGCAGGTGCATGAGGTACTCGGCCAGGCCAATCCTGTGGCCTACACCACCGTGCTCACCACCCTACAGATCATGCATCAGAAGGGCCTGGTGAAACGCGACGCCTCCGAGCGTGCCCATGTCTATGCCGCCGCGCTAACCCAGCGTCGCGCCCAGAAACGTTTCTTGGGCAAACTATTGCACCGGGTGTTCGAGGACTCCGCCGCCGAACTGGTGATGCAGGCCTTAGGGTCGGGCAAGCCCGCGAGCGCCGAAGAACTGGCCATGATCCGCGCCCGCCTCAACGAGCTTGAGGAACAGCACAAATGAACGCCCTCGACGCGCTCCGCGACAGTTCCTTCGCCTATCACTTAGGGTGGACCCTGCTGCAGTTCCTGTGGCAAGGGTTGCTGGTCGGCGCGGTGTATGCCTGTCTGCGCAACTACATGACCGATGCCGCGCCCCAGGCGCGTTACCTCCTGAGCCTCGGCACCCTCGCGCTGCTGGCGCTCCTGCCGGTGGCGACGCTCATCTATCTCATGGGCACACCGCAAGTGGTGCCAGCGATCACCGGCTTGGCTGCCGGTGTCCACGTATTCACCCCGCCGCCGCAGCCGACGCTGCTCGAGGCCCTGCGTACCTTGCTGCATCCCTTGGTGCCCTGGACCGTGCCGGCCTGGAGCGTCGGAGTCGCGCTGCTCGGTTTCAAGTCGCTGGCCGGCCTGCGCCGCGCCCGCTTACTCACGCGTCAGACTTCACACGCTGCGCCCGCTGCCTGGCAGGAGACCGTGAGCCGTCTCGCATTGCAGGTCGGCGTGCGGGTACGGGTACGGCTCCTGGTCACGGCCCGCGTGGCGGTGCCCTGCGTCATCGGCTGGTTGAAACCGGTGATCCTGTTGCCGCCGGCGGCCCTGACCGGTCTCACGGCGCTGCAGCTCGAGATGGTGCTGGCTCACGAACTCTCTCACATCCGTCGTTACGACTACCTCGTGAACCTGCTGCAGGTCGCCGTCGAGACCCTGCTGTTCTATCACCCGGTGGTGCGCTGGATATCCCGCGATGCGCGTCGCGAGCGCGAACTGTGCTGCGATGATTCCGCGGTGCACGCTTGCGGCGACGCACTGCATTACGCCCATGCCCTGACTGACCTGGCCGCGATGCGCAGCGGGGACGTGAGTCCCGCCATGGGCGTCACCGGCGGCGACCTCGCCATGCGCGTCGAGCGGCTCATCACCCCGCACCACGCTCCCGGCGCACCGCGCATCACCAGCGTGATGCTAGCAACGGCCCTGTGCTTCGGCGGGTTCCTAGCCATGGCCTCGGCCCGGCACATGCCTATGTCGGTGTTACAGGCTTCTGGTCTGGCACAGCCATCGGGCATCGCCTCCATGGACATCTTCGATCAAGACCATGTGCTTCCCACCGTCATGAACGTGGGCGCGCCCGAATCGCACCGGATGGTCCGGCTGGCGCAAGCACCTTCCGTACAAGCTCAGGCCAGCACAGATATGGTCTCCGCGCCGTCGGCCCCGATGCCTGCGGTGAGGGAAGCGACCTCCGCGGCTCCGGCACCGGTGCATATCGGCGGCCAGCCCTTAAGCTCACTGTTGTCAGCGCCAGATGGTAACTCCGCGCTGGCCACCAACAAGCGTGCCACCGCCCAGATCAAGTTCATCAGCATGAATGCCAGCAGCGACGCAGTGGTATCCAACAAGGGTTCGCACGAATACTGCGAGCCCATCACCGGTTCGCGAGTCTGCAACTGAAACTGATTTAGGAATTCATCCCCGAGACGATTGAGCGGCCCTTCGGGGCCGCTTCTTTTTGAACGACTGACATCCATGCAGCACCACTCTACAAACGTCGCGAGCGAAGGCGGGGATAGGCTCGCGAGGCGAGCAGAAGGGAGCGCACTCTCATGTGCATGACCGACTGCGAGACCGATGCGTACCGATGCCCTGACGAGCGCGGCAGCTTTTAGGCCACCCAGGCTCGGGCGTTACGGAACATCCGCATCCAGGGGGAATCTTCGCCCCACTCCGTCGGATGCCAGGACATCTGCACGCTGCGGAACACCCGCTCAGGATGCGGCATCAACAGGGTGACCCGGCCGTCGGTATTGGTGATGCCGGTGATACCCAGCGGCGAACCGTTTGGGTTGGCGGGATAGGCTTCGGTCATGCGCTCATGGTTATCCACGAAGCGCAGCGCCACCCGGCCGCCGGCCAAGAGCTGTTGCGCTGCATCATGGCGTTCGAAACGCGCGCGCCCCTCGCCATGGGCGGTGACGATGGGGATCATCGACCCTTCCATGCCGGTGAAGAACAGGGACGGTGAAGGCAGCACTTCTACCAGGGTCAGGCGGCCCTCGTATTGTTCGGAGGCATTGCGCACGAAGGTGGGCCAGCCGGCAGTGCCGGGGATCAGGTCCGCCATGGCCGCCAGCGCCTGGCAGCCATTGCATACACCCAGCGAGAAGCTGTCGGCGCGGTTGAAGAACTGGCTGAACTCCTCACGGGCGCGTGGGTTGAACAGGATGGACTTCGCCCAACCCTGCCCCGCACCCAAGACGTCACCGTAGGAGAAACCGCCGCAGGCCACCAGACCCTTGAAGTCGGCGAGTTCTACGCGGCCTTCCAGCACATCGGTCATGTGCACGTCCTGAGCGGCGAAGCCGGCGCGATCCAGCACCGCTGCCATCTCCACCTGGCCGTTCACGCCCTGCTCGCGCAGCACCGCCACCCGCGGGCGGGCGCCCTTGCCGATGTAGGGGGCTGCCGGGTTCTCGGCGAGATCGAAACTGAGCTTGGCGTGCAGGCCGGGGTCGCCCGCATCCTGCTTCGCCTCCCACTCCTGTTGCGCGCCAGCCGGGTTATCCCGCAGCCGCTGCATATGGAAGGAGAGTTCGCTCCAGGCGCCGTGCAACTCCGTGCACTTCTCATCCAACAGGACCTTGTGGTTGCGGCTGATGACGATGCGGCCGTCCTTGCGCGGAGCGCCCAGGGAGTGCACCTGACCACCGAGTCCGTGGCGCTCGAACAGGCCATGCACCCGCTGTGCATCGCGGCCATGCACTTGCAGCACGGCACCCAACTCTTCGGCGAATAGCGCCGCCAGGGGGTCGCCACTCAGGGCATCCAGGTGTACATCCAAGCCGCAATGACCGGCGAAAGCCATCTCCGCCAGAGTCACGAACAGACCACCGTCGGAACGGTCATGGTAGGCGAGCAGCAGGCCGGCGGTCACCGCTTCCTGCACCGCGGCGAAGAAACCGGCCAGCGCCTTAGGATCATCCAGGTCCGGCGCGACGACACCACTCTGACCGAAGACCTGCGCGAGGCAAGAGCCGCCCAGGCGATGCTTGCCTGCGCCGAGGTCCACCAACAGCAATTGAGTATCAGCGTATTCGCAGCGCAGCTCCGGGGTCAGGGTACGGCGGATATCCCGTACCGGCGCGAAAGCCGTGACCACCAAGGACAGGGGCGCCAGCATGGTGCGCGCGCTGCCGTCCTTCTGCCAAGTGGTCTTCATGGACAGGGAGTCCTTGCCCACCGGGATGGCGATATCCAGCGCCACGCAGACTTCGCTCACAGCCTTGACGGTGTCATAGAGAGCTGCATCCTCGCCCGAACTGCCGCAAGCGGCCATCCAGTTGGCGGAGAGCCTGACTTTGGCTAGTTCGCCGATGTCTGCGGCCGCGACGTTGGTAATGGCTTCCGCCACCGCCAGACGCCCTGAGGCCGGCGCGTCGATACTTGCCACGGGGCTGCGCTCGCCCATGGCCATGGCTTCGCCGCAATAACCTTCGTAGCTCGCAGCCGTGACCGCGAGGTCGCTCACCGGCACCTGCCACGGACCCACCAGGGGATCACGGTGAACTTGTCCACCCACAGTGCGGTCGCCGATGGTGATGAGGAAACCCTTGTCGGCGATAGCCGGCAGGCGCAGCAGACGGAACACCGCTTCGCGCAATTCGATGCCGGAGGTGTCGAAAGCGCTCGGCGCGATCTTCACGCGCTGCACGTCCCGGAGCATCTTCGGCGGTTTGCCTAATAGCACTTCCATGGGCATATCCACCGGCGGCTTGCCCAACAAGGGGTCTGCCACCACCAGCTGCCCGTCGCCGCTGGCTTCACCGATTACGGCGAAGGGGCAACGCTCACGCCGGCAGAGCTTTTCAAAATCTTTCAGCCGATCGGATGCGACAGCCAGCACGTAACGTTCCTGGGCTTCGTTGCACCACACCGCCATGGGCGACATCCCGGGCTCATCGTTGGGGATGCGGCGCAGGTCGAAGTGCCCGCCACGATGGCTGGCATCGATGATCTCCGGTACCGCATTGGAGAGGCCGCCGGCACCCACGTCATGGATAGAGAGGATCGGGTTCTGCGCACCTTGTGCCCAGCAACGGTCGATGACCTCCTGGGCACGGCGCTGCATCTCGGCGTTGTCACGCTGCACCGAAGCGAAGTCGAGGTCTTCGGCGCTGGCGCCGCTCGCGACGCTGGAGGCTGCACCGCCCCCCAGACCGATGAGCATGGCCGGGCCGCCCAGCACGATGATCTTGGCACCCACCGGGATGTCGCGCTTCTCCACGTGGTTGGCGCGGATGTTGCCGAGGCCACCAGCGATCATGATGGGCTTGTGATAGCCACGCAGGGTGCCGCCCACCTCTTGTTCATAGCTGCGGAAATATCCGCCCAGGGCGGGGCGGCCGAATTCGTTGTTGAAGGCGGCAGCGCCGATTGGGCCTTCGAGCATGATGTCTAGGGCCGAGACGATGCGGTTCGGCTTGCCGAAGTCCTGTTCCCAGGGCTGGGTGAAACCCGGGATGCGCAGGTTGGAGACGGAGAACCCGGTGACGCCCGCCTTGGGCTTGGCACCGATGCCTGTGGCACCTTCGTCGCGGATCTCGCCGCCGGCACCGGTGGCGGCGCCAGCGAAGGGCGCGATGGCGGTGGGGTGGTTGTGGGTCTCCACCTTCATGAGGATGTGGATGTCCTCCTGGTGGTAGGCATACTCCCCGTCTGCGGGGCGCGGGAAGAAACGCGCGCCGCGGCTGCCCTCGATCACCGACGCGTTGTCTTTATAAGCGGACAACACACCCTTCGGGTTGTGGGCATGAGTGGCACGGATCATGTCGAAGAGGGAGCTCTGTTGCTTCTTACCGTCGATGACCCAATCGCCGCGGAAGATCTTGTGGCGGCAATGCTCGGAGTTGGCCTGAGCGAACATCATCAATTCCGCATCGCTGGGGTTGCGGCCCAGACGCTGGAAGTTCTCCACCAAGTAGTCGATCTCATCGTCCGAGAGGGCGAACCCGTAGTCCTTATCCGCCTGTGCCAGGGCCTGACGGCCGCCCTTCAGCACATCTACGTTATTGAGGGACGCTGGCTGAGTCTGTTTGAAGAGATTCGTCGCATCGGTGGCATCGAACAGCACCGATTGAGTCATGCGGTCATACAGCAACGCCGCAGCCGCGGCTAGGTCTTCACGGCTGAGGGCGCCTGTCCGGCCATGCAGGTAATAGGCGAAGCCGCGCTCGATGCGGCGGATCTTCTTCAGGCCGCAGCTGTGGGCGATATCGGTGGCCTTGCTGGCCCAGGGAGAGAGTGTGCCGAGACGTGGCACCACCAACACCAGCGCACCGTCCTGCGGCGGCGCGTGGGCCACGCCATCATCTAGCAAGCGTTCCAGCAGGGCACGCTCAGGCGCACCGGCGGAACCCTCGGCGTCGACGAAATACAGGATTTGGGTATCGAGACGCTCTAGGCCAGGGACGCGTTTCTGCAGTTTCTCAAGCAGGATCCGGACTCGGAAAGCGGAGAGTGCCGGTCCACCGCGGAACTGGAGCATCTTCAATCCTGGGGGCGGGTGCGGAGCGGTATTTTACAGTAAGGGCCGGCTCGGCACCAATTCAGCTCAATTCCAGCCAATCGAAGCCCAGTTCCTGGTCCGCCACACGCACCCAATCCTCATCGCAGTCCATGGCTTCGGCCAGGGCCGCCCGGGCCAGGGCCGGGGTGTTGTTCTTGTCCGAGAGGTGCGCCGCCACCAGATGCTGCAGCCATTGCTTATCCAAGCTGCGTAAGAGATCCGCCGCCTGTGCGTTGCTCAGATGGCCGAGGGGGCCACCCACACGATGCTTCAGGGATGGCGGATAGGGTCCGTCTTCCAGCATGTCCCGGTCGTGGTTGCACTCCAGGAGCAGCGCCGCGCAACCGCTAAACATGCGACGCATGTGAGGCGTGACGCTGCCCACGTCCGTGACCAGACCGAAGCGGTGTGCGCCACCATCGAACAGGAACTGCACCGGCTCCTTCGCGTCATGCGGCACGGTCACCGGCGTCACCTCGATGTCCCCTACCGTGAACTTGGCATGGCTATCGAAGGGTTCAGCGGGATCGAACCCGAGTTTAGCGCAGGCCTGGCGGGTGCCGGCGGTGCAACGCACCGGGATGCCGTGGCGGCTGGCGAAGCGCATCACGCCTGAGGCGTGATCGCTGTGTTCGTGGGTCACCAGCAGCAATGTGATGGACTTGGGATCGGTATTGAGGCGGTCCAGGCGCGACTCGGCTTCGGCGGCGGAGAAGCCACAGTCCACCATGATGAGTGTGTCGCCGGAATGGATGAGGGTGGCGTTGCCGCGGCTGCCGCTGCCCAGGGAGGCGAAGCGCACGCCTTATTTCTTGCCTGGAGTGTAGAGGGGCACCGGGAAGGGGGTAACGGTGGCACCGCCCTCCACCGCCGTGATCTTGGCGGTACCCTCCCGGGCCACCTCATCGATGCGCACCACGGAATGCATGGGGATGAAGCTCTTCTTCACCCCCTCGAACTCAGTCTTCAGACGTTCCTCGCCCGGGTCTACTACCACCCCGCCCCGCTCACCGAACACCATCTGCTCGATCTCGATGAACCCCCAGAAGCCGTCCTGGCTGACCTTACGGGCATAGACCTCATAGAGCTTGCCCTGGTTCATGAAGATGACTTTGTAGATGTGGCGTGGGGGCATGGCGGTTCCCGGCAAGGCTGATGATGATTTTACCCAAGACCCTGGATAGCCGCCATGAGGAGGCTCCCCAAACCGGGCCAGTCCTGTAAAATACGCGTCCGCCGGAGAGGTACCGAAGCGGTCACAACGGCACCGACTCGAAATCGGTTGGGGGCTAACCGCCCCACGTGGGTTCGAATCCCACCCTCTCCGCCAAATCCGAACTAAAGGCCTCCTTAGTCTAAGGGGGCCTTTTTGTTTTCAGCGTCGCTTGGCGAAGAAATCCTTCAGCAAGCCGCCGCACTCTTCCGCCAGCACGCCGCCCTCCACTTCCAGACGATGGTTGAGGGTGTCGGTACGGGTGAGATCGAATACTGAGCCCGCCGCGCCGGTCTTGGGATCCGCCGCGCCATACACGAGCCGTGCCACCCGGGCATGCACCATGGCGCCGGCACACATGGCGCAAGGTTCAAGGGTGACGTAGAGAGTAGTGCCCGTGAGGCGATAGTTGCCGCTGGTCTTGGCCGCGGCCCGCAGTGCCATCACTTCCGCATGGGCGGTGGGATCGTGGGCGCCGATGGGTTGGTTCCAACCGGAACCCAGTAAAGCACCGTCCTTGACCAGTACCGCCCCCACCGGTACTTCGCCGGCCGCTTCCGCCTGGCGTGCGAGGAGCAGTGCCTCGCGCATCCATCGTTCGTCTGCGGGACTCATTCCCACTCTATCGTCGCCGGCGGTTTGCCGGAGATATCGTAGACCACCCGCGAGATGCCCTGGGTCTCGTTGATGATGCGGCGCGACACGTGGTCCAGGAACTCATAGGGCAGGTGCGCCCAACGAGCAGACATGAAGTCGACGGTCTCCACGGCCCGCAAAGCCACCACGTATTCGTAGCGGCGCCCGTCGCCCTGCACGCCCACGGACTTCACCGGCAGGAACACTGCGAAAGCCTGGCTCACCTTGTCGTAGAGAGCCGCCTTGCGCAACTCCTCTATATATATGTTGTCTGCCTTGCGCAGCAGATCGGCGAATTCCTTCTTCACCTCGCCCAGGATGCGCACCCCCAGGCCCGGGCCCGGGAACGGGTGGCGATACACCATGTCATGGGGCAGGCCCAGTTCCACGCCGATCTTGCGCACCTCGTCCTTGAAGAGTTCCCGCAGGGGCTCGACCAGCTTCAAGCGCATGTGTGCTGGCAAGCCGCCCACGTTGTGGTGGGACTTGATGACATGGGCCTTGCCGCTGGCAGCCGCGGATTCGATCACGTCCGGATAGATGGTGCCCTGGGCCAGCCACTTGGCGTCCTTGATCTTGTGGGATTCTTCCTCGAAGATCTCCACGAACACCCGGCCGATGACCTTGCGTTTAGCTTCCGGGTCCGCGATCCCCGCCAGCTCCTTCAGGAAACGGGCTTCTGCATCCACCCGGATCACCTTCACGCCCATGTGGCGGGCGAAGGTCTCCATCACCTGATCGCCCTCGTGCAGGCGCAGGAGACCCGTATCCACGAACACACAGGTGAGTTGTTTGCCGATGGCCTTGTGCAGCAGCGCGGCCACTACTGAAGAATCCACGCCGCCGGAGAGACCCAAGAGCACATGGTCCTTGCCCACCTGGGTGCGTACCGCGGCGATACGGTCTTCGATGATACTGCTGGAGTTCCAGAGGGCCTTGCAGTCGCAGATATCCAGGATGAAGCGCGAGAGGATCGCTCCACCCTGCAGGGTCTGGGTTACTTCCGGGTGGAACTGCACGCCGTAGAAACGGCGCGATTCGTCGGTCATGGCCGCGCAGGAAGCATCCTGGGAGAGACCGGTGCGCACGAAGCCGGGCGGGAGTTCCGTCACGGAATCGCCATGGTTCATCATCACATGCAGTAGCGGCTTGCCATCCCGGTGCCCGTCATCGATACCATCCAGAAGTCGCGAAGGCGCCGTGATGGTCATATTCTCCATACCGAACTCGCGATGGGTACCCGGTAGGACTTTGCCGCCCAACTGGGCCGCCATGTCCTGCATGCCGTAGCAGATACCCAACACCGGCACGCCTTGCTCGAAGATCGCCTTGGAGGTCTTGGGCACCGCGTCACCCACCACTGACTCCGGACCACCCGAGAGGATCACGCCCTTGGGGGCGAAGGCCTTGAGCGCCTCGGCGCTCATGTCCGGCAGGTGCACTTCGCAGAACACGCCGATCTCCCGCACCCGGCGCGCGATGAGCTGGGTCCATTGGGAACCGAAGTCCAGGATCAGGATACGGTCGCTGTGTATGTTCGGCTGGCTCAAATTTCCTGTCTCCCTAATAGCCGGAAGGCCGCTGGGCGGCCTTCCTTAGTCGTCATTCGCTGCGGTAGTTGGGCGCTTCCTTGGTGATAGTCACGTCGTGGACGTGGCTCTCACGCATACCAGCGCCGGTGATGCGCACGAACTCCGGTCGGGTGCGCATGGTGGGGATGTCCTTGGAACCGGTATAGCCCATGCTGGAGCGCAGGCCGCCCATGAGCTGATGCACGATGGCCACCAACGAGCCCTTGTAGGGCACGCGGCCTTCGATGCCTTCCGGCACCAGCTTCTCCACTTCTTCCGTCGGGTCCTGGAAGTAGCGGTCAGCTGAGCCCTGCTTCTGGGCCATGGCGCCCAAGGAGCCCATGCCGCGATACGACTTGTAGGAACGGCCCTGATACAGCTCCACTTCGCCGGGAGCCTCTTCGGTGCCGGCGAACATGCCGCCGATCATCACCGAGTAGGCGCCGGCCACGATGGCCTTGGCCACGTCGCCGGAATAACGGATGCCACCATCGGCGATGAGCGGCACGCCGCTCTTGGCGAGAGCGTCGGCCACGTTGGAGACGGCAGAGATCTGCGGCACGCCTACACCCGCCACGATGCGGGTGGTGCAGATGGAGCCGGGACCGATTCCGACCTTCACGCCGTCGGCGCCCGCCTCTACCAGCGCCAGAGCGGCAGCGGCAGTGACGATGTTGCCGCCGATGACCTGCAGGTCTGGATGCTTCTTCTTGGTGAGACGCACCCGGTCCAACACGCCCTTACTATGGCCGTGAGAAGTGTCCACCACGATCACGTCCACACCGGCTTCGACCAAGGCCGCAACCCGATCCTCGGTCTCAGGGCCCGTGCCTACGGCGGCACCGACCCGCAAGCGGCCGTGCTCGTCTTTGCAGGCGTGGGGATAGTCCTTGGCTTTCTGGATGTCCTTGACGGTGATCATGCCACGCAGCTGGAACTTGCCATCCACCACCAGCACCTTCTCGATGCGGTGCTTATGCAGCTTGGCCAGTACCTCTTCTTTGTCGGCGCCTTCCAGCACCGTCACCAAGCGGTCCTTGCCGGTCATGATCTTGGAGACCGGTTCGCCGAGGCGGGTCTCGAAACGCAGGTCGCGGCTGGTGACGATGCCCACCAGCTGTTGGCCGTCCACCACCGGCACGCCGGAGATGTCATGGGCGCGTGTAAGCTTCATCACTTCGCCGATAGTGGTGCCGGGGGTCACCGTGAACGGGTCCTTGATGACGCCGCTCTCGAACTTCTTGACCATGCGCACCTGACGCGCCTGCTCTTCGGCGGTCATGTTCTTATGGATGATGCCCATGCCGCCTTCCTGGGCCAGGCTGATGGCGAGGCGGGCCTCGGTCACCGTGTCCATGGCGGCGGACAGGAGCGGGATGTTGAGCGTGATCTGGCGCGTGAGGCGCGTGGCGAGGTCTACATCGCGGGGAAGCACGTCCGAGTAGGCGGGAACGAGGAGGACGTCGTCGAAAGTAAGGGCTTCCTGGACGATGCGCATGCGGGCTCCGGGGCTGCGGTGCGGTAAATCGCGGGATTATAAGCTTTTCCGGTGGTCCGGGTAAAATCCGCCGTGCCCCGCCTTGCTATCATGGGTCATGGTCAGCCAAACCGCCGCCGAGGGACTCGTCCCGGAGCGCCGAATCCTCAGCGTCTCGGACTTGAATCGCGCCGCCCGCGGCCTCCTGGAAGGCGGATTCCCCCTGCTCTGGGTCGAGGGCGAGATTTCCAACTTGGCGCGACCTGCCTCGGGCCATCTGTATTTCTCCCTGAAGGATGCCCAGGCCCAGGTGCGCTGCGCCCTGTTCCGTAACCGCAGCCAGTTGCTGCGCTTCAAGCCTGCGGACGGCATGAAGGTGCTGGTGCGGGGCCGGGTCAGCCTCTACGAACCCCGTGGTGACTACCAGTTCATCGCCGAACACCTGGAGGAAGCGGGCCATGGCGCCCTGCAGCGTGCTTTCGAGGAACTGAAGGCACGCCTGGCGAAAGAAGGCTTGTTCGACCCCGCCCTGAAGCGCGCCCTGCCGGAAGCGCCGCGCAGCATCGGCGTCATCACCTCCCCTTCCGGCGCCGCTTTGCACGATATCCTCACGGTGATCCGCCGCCGCTACCCTATCGCGCGAGTGATCCTCTATCCGACGCCGGTCCAGGGTGAAGGCGCGGCCCTGAAGATCGCCAGCATGATCGGCACCGCATCGACCCGGGCCGAATGCGACGTGTTGATCCTGGCCCGGGGTGGCGGTTCTCTCGAAGACCTATGGGCCTTCAACGAAGAGCCGGTGGCCCGCGCCATCCGCGGTTCACGCATCCCGGTGGTCAGCGGTGTCGGCCATGAGATCGATTTCACCATCGCCGACCTAGCCGCAGACCTGCGTGCTCCCACGCCCACCGGCGCCGCGGAACTGGTGACACCTGACTTGAGCGATTGGCGGCGGCTGTTGATACAACGAACAGAACGGCTGTATCACGCCAAGTTACGCATCCTGGAGACGCTACGCCGACGCCTGGATTGGTGCGGCGAGCGTCTGCAGCAGTTGCACCCCATGCGCATGCTGCGGGACCGCAGCCAGCGACTGGACGAGCTGCAGCTGCGTCTCCTACGCACTTCGCGCCAACAACTGCGCCACGAGCGCGGGCGCTTGGCAGAGTTGCAGGCGGCACTCAGGGGCCATAGCCCCCTGCAGCGCCTGCGCCGCACTTCGGACCGGCTCACTGCTTTGGACGTGCGGCTGCAAGGTGCCGCCCATGCCATGGTCACGCAACAAAGCAATCGCGTCGCCCTTTCCATGCGCGCGTTGGATGCAGTGAGCCCTCTCGCCACCTTGAACCGTGGTTATGCCATCGTCAGCGATGCGGCGAGCGGCACGACCTTGAGCCACGTGAGCTCGGTGCAGCCGGGCCGGATCGTCAGCACACGCCTCACCGATGGCGTATTCACAGCGGAAGTGAAGACCGTGCATCCTGGAGCAGAGAAATGAGACAGATCACCGCCCTCTTGTTGTGCCTGCCCGCCTTAAGCTGGGCTGCGACCACCGGCTTCCCCCTGGACGACGCAGTCCCCGGCGGGGTGGCAGTGGTAGCCCTGCCGGCTGCCACCAAGACGCCCCACGTGGAGTTCTCGGGTCAGCGGGTCATGGTGGTGAAGCAAGCGGGTCACTGGTACGCCCTGGTGGGTTTGAGCTTGGACACGGTGCCGGGCAATAAGATGCTGGATGTGAACGTGCCCGGACCCACCGACATCCATGTGGGTTTCACGGTGATGCCAAAAGATTACCCGTCCCAGTCCGTGACCATCGCGGACCCGCAGATGGTGGACCCGACTCCGGAACAGATGAAGCGCATCGACCGGGAACAGGAACATCTCACCAAGGTCATGGCCAAGTTCCACGACACGGCGACCCCGCACCTCTCTTTCCTGTGGCCGGCGCCGGGTCCTGAGAGCAGCCCTTTCGGTTATCACCGCATCTTCAACGGCGAGCCGCGCAGTCCCCATAGCGGCATCGACATCGCCGCGCCCACGGGCACCCCGGTGAAAGCGCCGGCGGCGGGTTGGGTGGCGGATGTGGGCAATTATTATTTCTGCGGCAAGACCCTCACCATCGATCTCGGCCAAGGATTATTCAGCGTGTACTGCCATCTGAGTGAGATCACGGTGCATCGCGGGCAATGGCTGAAGCGTGGACAGCGGGTCGGACGCATCGGCGCCACCGGGCGCGCCAGCGGCCCGAACCTGCATTGGACGGTGCGTCTCAACGAAGTTCCGGTGGATCCACACGTGTTCCTGGGCTACAACGCGCCGACACCCCGACCTACCACTCCACCGGCATCTGCCACAGTGCCGGCTGCAGCGACAGCAGTATCACCGGCAGCCCTAACACAAGTCGCACCTAAGCCCGCGAGCACAGCAGCACCCGCAGCGACGACGCATCACTAGATCAGGAAAGATTTAGACGTTATACGCGAGCGGCTTAGTTTTCCGCTGATACCAGTCGCCATCCTCGGGTTCGAAGACGTGGCAGTTCTCCATCTCGCCGCCGTAGATATGCAGCGATACGGCATTCTGATCGGGAAGCGGATTGCGGATGAGATGGTACTCGTGGGGCGGTATCAGGCAACCGGCTGAACCGGTGCCCGCCTGCACGGTGCCACAGTGTTCGAAGCGGAAACGCTCGCCCTGGCGCTCACGCATCTCGAACTGCTGCACTTCGATCTGACCCTGCCACACGCCTTCCACACACCACATGCCGGCGTGATCGTGGATCACGGTGCCCTGCCCCGGACCCCAGGTCATAGCCACCACGGTGTAGCCTAGCTCCGGGCTCTTATACAGAAGTCGGCGTGCATAGCTCACGGCGTTGGGCTGGCACACGCTGGCCGGCAGGTCCATGCCGCGATTGCGGAACATGTCACACAACAAATCCTTGATGGCATGAGTGGTGACGCGCGGTTCGGCGCGACGCACCGCTTCGTCCAGCAGGGAGATGAGGCGGTCAGACCCTTGGAACTCTACGCTCGGCATGGAGGCCATTATAGCGTGGCCAGGAATTCGCCGACGGCCGGCCGGAAACGCTCCATGTCCACTAGGAAGGAATCATGTCCCTGCTTGGATGCAAGCGCTTCGAACTGGGTATCCACTCCCGCGTGGCTCAAGGCATCCGCCAGGGCCTTCTGCTGGTGCAGCGGGAAGAGTATGTCGGTCTCCACACCCACCACCAGGGCCTTCTTCAGGCGCAGGCGTTTGAAGGCCTTGTCGTCGCTGCCTCCGTGCTCTGCCACGTCGAAGAGATCCATGGCCCGGGACAGATAGAGATAAGAGTTGGGGTCGAAGGCGCCGACGAAGGACTGGGCACGAGATTCGAGATAGGACTCGATCTCGAACTCGATGCCGAAGGAATCGATACCCGCATCCTTGGCACGTTCGCGGCCGAAGCGCTCGCTCCACTCCTTGGCCGAGCGATAGGAGATCATGCCGAGCTTGCGGGCGAGACGCATGCCTTCGCGGGGCCCTTCACCCGGCGCGTAATGGCCGCCGGCCCAGGCACCGTCGCTGCGGATGAGTTCGCGTTGCAGGGCACGCACCGCGATGGAGAAAGGCTCCGAATGGGTCGCCGAGGAGATGCTCACCAGCGCATCCACATCGTTGGGATGCATCAGGGTAAAGGCGAGCGCGCTCATGCCGCCCATAGAGGGGCCCACTACCACTTTAACCCGCGGGATACCGAGGCTCAGCAGCAGTGCATGAGCGGCAGCGGCTACGTCTTCGATGGTGAGCTTGGGGAAGGCGGGACCGTAAGTCTTGCCGGTGCGCGGATCCGTGGAAACCGGGCCGGTGGATCCGTGACAACTACCCAGCGAATTCACGCAGATCACATGGAACTTGTCGGTATCGATGGCCTTGCCGGGACCGAGCATCTCCTCCCACCAGCCGGTGGAAGGATCGGCTCCGCTCGAGGCCGCATGGGCCGAGGGTGAGAGACCGGTCATGAGCAAGAGCACATTGTCCTTGGCGGCGTTGAGCGCACCCCAGGATTCGTAGGCCACCTGCACATCCTGCAATTCCCCACCCAGACGCATGCCGAAGCGGCCCGGTAAGGTCACCACGCGGCGTGCGCCGGCGGTGGTGGGGACTGGAGTCTGGCTGTGCAGGGTCAGGTGAGGTTTCATGGGGGCTATTTTACCCGCCGCCGTGGACCCGCATCCATATATAGGTAAGGCCACCCGCCAGGAGCAGGAAAGGCGCGGCCCAGGCGTGGAAAGCCAGGAGATTGGCGCGGGGACCCGCCAGGCGCAAGGCGATGAGGTTGGCCAAGGACCCTACCACCAGACCGAAGCCGCCCATGTCCACACCCCAGGCGAGGCTCTGCCAGTCGCTGGAATAACTGGATAGCAGGATGGTGGTGGGCACGTTGCTGATGAATTGAGACACCAGGGCGCCAGCGAGATAGACGTTGGACGGCCGGCTGAGGTCGACACCATTCAATAGATGGCTCACGGCAGGCAGACTCGCGAAGAGGCGCAAGTCCACGAACATCAGCACGAACACCAGCAGCAACGGCCAATCGAAGCGCCGCAACACCGGTCGGAATAAGACCAGGAACAACACTGCAACGGCGACCAAGGCGTAACCCGCATAGCGCAGGTCTGCCGCCACGATGAAAGGCACGAACAACAATGCCGACACGAGAAGCATGCGCCGATCCACGGCTAGGTCTGCACTTCCCGCCGTCAAGGTGAGGGGGCGCGGTTTGAAAGCGAACAAAGTGAAACCCAACAGACAGGCAGCAGCGATCAGGGTCGGCGCCACCATCGCCCACATGAAACCGAAGAAATGCACGCCGGAGGTCTGCCAGAGGAAGATGTTCTGGGGATTGCCGATTGGAGTGAGCATGGACCCTGTGTTCACCGCCAGGGCCTCGAAGGCGATGAGGCGCGTGACCGGCAGGTGTGCGTAATTCGCCAGAGTGAGGGTGAGGGGCACCACGATGAAGAGTGCGATGTCGTTGGTGAGCACCGCCGCGAGCGCGGCAGAGGCGCCCACCAGGAACAGCGCCAGGTGGCGTCCATCGTGCACCTGCTGCACGATGCGCCCGGCGAGACGATGCAGGAAACCGCTGGCTTCGATGCCGGTGGTAAGTAAGAGCAGGCCCGCCAGAGTCTCGATAGTGGGCCAATCCACCAGTTGCGGGTAATCGCGGATGCCTGTGGGCTGCAGGGCTGTGAACACCAGCAGCATCCCCACCAGGGTCCACAGCAACCAGTCGTTACGCAGCGAATAGCCGGGTGCGCTCATGGGCTGCGGTTCACTGTGGCCGCTTGTAGATGACCCCGTCCTTCATGACGAAGGCCATGTGCTCGAGGCTGGAGACATCCTGGGTCGGATCTCCCGGCACCGCTACGATATCGGCGTAGTAACCCGCCGCCACATGGCCCAGATCCTTATCTTGGCGCAGGATCTTCGCGTCCACGGCTGTAGCCGCCAGCAGCGCCTGCACTGGCGTCATGCCGTCCTTCACCAACCACTCGATCTCCCGATAATTGGTGCCGTGGGCATAGACCCCCACGTCGCTGCCACAACCCACCGTGACTCCCGCCTGCATCGCCAGTTGCAGGGCGCGGTGTGCATCCTGCATGCCTTGGCTCGGCGGCGTCTTGCCGGCGACGTAGCCCTGAAAATAAGTCGAGTAAGCCTCTTCAGCGGTGAGCGTTGGTAGATAGGCCACGTGTCGCTCAGCCATGAGCTTGAACACTTCAGCTGTGCCCTCATAGCCGTGCTCGATGCTATCCGCCCCCGCCAACACCGCGCGGCGCATGCCTTCCGCGGTGGTGGCGTGGACTGCCACGGGTCTCCCTAAGGAGTGGGCTGCTTCCACCAGCGCGTTCAATTCTTCCTGGGTGAAGGTGGGCACGGTGCTGCCATCGGGACCGCAACGGTAATCCGCGTATACCTTGATCCAGTCGGCGCCGTGACCTGCCTGCTCGCGCACCGCTTCCAGTATCTCCGGCACACCGCTCACCGCCTGCCCACCCTGGGGCAAGATCAGATCGTCGCGGAAGCCCCGCGGCCCGGGACCGTAGCAACCGCTGGCGACGATGGCACGAGTCACAACCCACAGGCGCGGGCCCGGGATCATGCCCTCGTTGATGGCTCGCTTAAGGGAGAGGTCCGCATAGCCGGCACCTTCGGTACCGAGATCCCGCTCCGTGGTGAAGCCCGCCATGAGCGTGGCTTGCGCATGCTTCACTGCCTCGATGGTGCGATAGGCCTCCGGCTCCTTCAGCACCTGGTCGTTCCACAGGGTCTCGTTATAAGGATGCAAGAAGAGGTGTGAGTGGATGTCCATGAGTCCCGGCAAGAGAGTCATGCCCGTCAGGTCGACGACCTCAACTCCGGCCGGTGCCGTGACCTTGTCCGCCGGTCCGACGGCGGCGATGCGCTCTCCCTGCACCAGCACCACCCATCCGGCATGGGTCTTGGCGTCGTCGGCGGTAAACACGGCGTTGGGGCGCAGGAGGTAGCCTGAAGATGGGGCCGAGGCAGCCGCAGCAGCGACGCCTATATATAGAGCCAGGAAGGCGAAACAGAGACGCTGAGGCATAGGAGACTCCCCGCCCGGGCTGGGCGACCGGCCTTAATATACCGGCCGGGAGTCCGAGTCCCAGTGGTGGTTACCACCTCGGAACCAGGCCTGCCGTCTGTCGCCGGAATGGTGGCGCCGGTCGTGGAAGCGTCGCATTCATAGGGTGAAGACCCTATATTTTGCGCATGAAACGCCAATCCGGATTTACCCTGGTCGAAGCCTTGATCACCCTGGCGGTGGCCAGCATCCTCGCCAGCATGGCCATCCCCAGTTTCAAGTCGGTCATCCAGAACGACCGGCTGGTGAGCCAATCCAACGACCTGCTGGGTGCCATGACCTATGCACGCAACCTGGCCATCACTGCGAATGTCAACGCGACGGTCTGCATCAGCTCGGACCTCGCCACCTGCAGTGGCTCGAACTGGGCCTTGGGTTGGATCGTCTGCCAGGAAGCCGATAACGCCAGCACGGGTTGCGCGACGGGAAATTCGTTGGCGCGAGTGTTCCCTGCGCTGTCGGGTAGCAACACCCTGACCAATGCCTCCAACCTGAAGACCCTCACCTTCGCCCCAAACGGCGCCTTGACCACCGGCAACGGCCTGTATTTCGATCTCTGTGACTCGCGCGGTGCGAAGTATGGGCGCGCCATCTACATCTATCCGGCCGGTCAGGCGCGGGTCTCCCAGACCATCGGCAAGCAGATGAACGGCACCACGGATCTGACTTGTTGAGGATGACCATGCAGCACTTGCACCGCACCCGCATCGCCGGCTTCTCGCTCATCGAGGTGTTGATCGCGTTGGTGATCCTCTCCATCGGTCTCTTAGGTATAGCCGCCATGGTGAGCGAGTCCCTGAAGAGCAAGGATAGTTCCTATTACCGGACCCAGGCACTGGATCTGGCTTCCGCCATCGTCGATCGGATGCGCGCCAACCGCACGACCGCCACTTCCAACGGGTACGATGCCACCACATACGGCAGCATCCCCGGCACGGCACCCAGTGACTATTGCAAGACCAGCGCCTGCAGTACTGCGCAGCTGGCGTCGGCGGACGTGGCGGAATGGCAGCATGAGATCGGCGTGTTGCTGCCGGCCTTCCCCAGTGGCACCCCGGCACAGGGAGAGATCATCACCTCGTCCGTCGGCCAGATGACCCAGGTGAACGTATCCATCGAATGGTATGACCGCCGCGCCAACCAGGCGGTGAACAATGCCACGAGCACAGCCGCACCCATCGCCGCCACGGGCGTGGTCTACATCACCTCGGGGCTATAGATGCATATGCGATACATACGCGTGCAGCGGGGCTTCTCCCTAGTGGAGTTGATGGTGGCACTGCTATTGGGCGTGGTGCTTACCAGCGGCGTGATATCGGTGTTCATCACCAGCAAGAGCAGCTACAGCCTCAACAATGCAGTAGGCCAGGTGCAGGAAGCGGGCCGTTACGCGCTCAGCACCATGGAACCGATCATATCCATGGCGGGTTACAGCGGCTGCACCAGCTCTGTACTCGGAAAAAAGACCTACGTGAACAACTTGAGTGGCGCCACCAGCGAACCGGTATACAACTTCGTCGACCCGGTCTTTGGCTTCGAGTTCACCGGCACCGGCGTCGGCGGCACGGCCAAGGACACCACCTCGGGCGTGCCCGTGGTCGATACCACTGCCAGCGATTGGACGCCGAACATATCGTCTGCCATGCAGACAGCGATCAATCCCTACTCGCCGGTGAAATACAGCGACATGTTCCTGGTGCATGAGGAGTTAGGTAACCCGGCGGTGATGATCAGCCCTTACGATGACGGCACCACGATCAGCCTCTACGCTTCCACCACGACTCCGCCCATGACAGTCGGCGACATCGCGGTCGCCTCCAGTTGCCAGAACATCGAGGCCTTCCAGATCACCGGTGGCACCCCCGGCACCCCGCCCGGCAACGGCACCGTCCTGCACGACACGTCCGGTAATCCCGGCAATGGCACTGCGTGGACCAAATTATTCAACAACACCGGTAGTAGCGATACGGTGGGCCGCGCCCAGACCTATCTGTTCTTCGTGGGCAAGGGTATCGACGGCGGTTATTCACTCTATGAGGCGAGCTTCGGCACGGGCACAGGACTGCTCGCGGTGCAGGAGATCGTGCCGGGCGTCGAGAACATGCAAGTACTCTACGGCGTGGATCAGTTCAACGGGGATCCAACTCCCGACAACGTCCCGGACGCCTATGTGACCGCCGACCAGGTCACCGACTGGACGGGCGTGGTGGCCGTGCGTGTGGCTCTGGTAGCGCGCAGCGACGATGGCGCCATAGACAAATCCATGACTCCGTCTGCCGCCACCGGCATACAAATGTTGGGGGTCGGTTTCTCCGATGCCATGACCTATTACCCGGCAGCTGACCGGCGCATCCATCGCTATTTCGTCGAGACCATGTCCATCAGGAATACGCTGCCATGAACAAGCCCACGCATACCGTACGCGCACGCCAGCAGGGCGTGGTTCTGGTGATCTCGCTCCTGATGCTGCTCGTACTGACGGTACTCGGCTTGGCCGCCACCCGCAGCACCGCACTCGAAGAGCGCATGACCGCGAACCAGAACGACAAGGAAGTGGCTTTCGAGTCCGCCGAGGCGGCGGTCCGCTACGGCGAGGGGCTTTTGAGCGCCGCGAGCCAACCCAACTTCTCCGCCAACGCCAATGGTGCTTACGATATGAGCACCATGGATAAAACTGTCGTCTATTGGAATAACTCCAACATATGGACCGGTACGGCCAGTGAACCCTATGGCAACGGGGTCATCAGCGCGGGCCAGAACCTGATTGTTGCCGGCAACGGTGACGGAAGCGTCACCTCGAACCAGCCGGCGCGCTATTACCTGGTCTTCAACTCGAGCGCCAGCACCACCGCCGCCGGCTCGACCCTGTCTACTGACCAGACGTTCGTACCCAAGAACGTCTATTACATCTACGCCCGCGGCTTCGGCATGACGCCAAACACCACCGTCACCCTCGAAGTGGTGGATGAATTTTGACCCGCAGGCACCGTATCCTCCAGGAGCATGCAGCCATGAACCATACCAAACTAATCCGCAGAGCGATCTGGAGCCTGGCAGCTGCGCTGCTCGGCGCCTTCCTGGCCTCTCAGGCGACGGCGGCCGTGCTCTCCATCTCCCAGACGCCACTGTTCATCACCATCTCCATGCCGGCGAACATCACCGTGCTGCTGGACGATTCAGGCTCCATGGAATGGGCGCACGTGCCCGATTCGCTCGGCAGCAGCGCCCTCGCCGCGGTCAACACCGTGTACACGGGTACGATCACCACCTCCGCAACGCTCATCATAAGCAGCGGTACCCCCCGCACCGAATCAGTCACCTCGACTGTCGCCACCTACACCACCACTTCGGTCCACGTCGGTACCAAAAGCGGCGGTAAGTACCCCTATTCCTGCACCACCTCAGGTTATAGCCTGTTCCCTTCCAGCCCCACCTCGGGCAGCAGTAGCACCGCCTCCGGCTATACCTGCCGGAAGCCGAGTACTTACGATTATTCCTGCAGCGGCACGGGTTACGTCCTCGACCCTTCCACTCCCACCAGCGGCACCAGCAGCACTGCCAGCGGCTACACCTGCTCAGAGACCATCTACAACTATTCCTGCCCCTCGGGTTTCACCCTGAGCGGCTCAAGCAGCGGTACGGACAGCACAGGCAATGGTGACACCTGCACCAAGACCACGACCGGGCCGATAAGCACCTATGCGGGCTTCAGCAGCGTCTATACGCCGGACACCTGGCATTACAAATCCGCGGCCTTCAACCCGTTGGCCTATGACCCCACCCAGACTTATTCACCGGGTTACGACGATGTCGGCAACCAGTTGCCCAATGAGGCTTTCTCGGGAGCCCATTGCAACCCCTATTACACGACCGCCGGCACGGTGAACCTATCCACCAGCTATCAGGCCACAGTGGACTTCAATCCCAGCACCACCTCTTGCAACACGTTCATGATCACCCAAAACACGGGCAGCGCCAGCAATGTGAGCAACGAGGTGAACAGCTGCGACAACTTCGACAGCAGCGGCAGCTGCAACGATCGGTTCAACGCCCAAGCCGCGTTCTATTACACCTATACGCCGACGTCCACCTCCGCCGTCGCCAATAACTGCGGCAACCACAGCTACAACACCACTTCCCGCAGTGGGGTCGTGACATCCCACCCCATCCCGGCTCTGTCTGACGACGCCTGTTACACAGAGGTGACTGTGAGCAGCAACTCCGGCCCCGGCGGCACCGATGAACGTACCAACTTCGCCAACTGGTGGTCCTTCTACCGCACCCGCAACCTGACCACCAACACCAGCGCCAACCGCGCCTTCGCGGGCCTCGGCACCACCTTCCGGGTGGCCTGGCGTGACCTGAACACCTGTTCCGCATTCGACACCACTGGCTGCAATGGCTGGAACAGCACAATCTATGACAACCGCATCGCCAACTTCAGCGGCAGCCACCGCCAGGCCTTCTTCGACTGGTTGCAGAGGTTCCCGGCCAGCGGCGGCACGCCGCTGCGCGCCGGCTTACAGAGCATCGGCGCTTACTACCAGACTCCCGCCGGTGTCAGCAGCCCCTATGCCTTCAATCCGCAGGTGACCGATTCCCCCGAATACGTGTGTCGTCCCAACTATGCAGTGGTGATGACCGACGGCCTATGGAACGATTCGGGTAGCCCGAGCCCCTCGGTGGGTAACGCCGATAGCACGGCGCTCACCCTGCCGGACGGCACCAACTTCACCGCCAGCATGCATCCCTATTCGGATTCCACCTCCAGCACCATGGCGGACGTGGCGTTCTACTACTGGTCCCATAACCTACGTTCGGATCTCGGCACCAGCACCTCGCTGCAATACATGCCCTTCACCAAGGCTGTGACGGTAGTGGACAGCACCAGCCACAGCGCGAGCCTGATCCCCTACTGGAATCCCCAGAATGACCCGGCCTCCTGGCCGCATATGATCACGTTCACCGTGGGTCTCGGCCTCACCAGCTTCCTGACCAGCCCGGACTGGAGCGGTAGCACCTACGCCGGCGGCTATAACGACCTGGTGACAGGTAACGTCGCCTGGCCTGCGGTGGTCTCCAACACCTCCACCACCGTCTACGACCTGTGGCATGCGGCCATCAATAGCCGCGGCCAGTTCTTCTCGGCAGACAGCCCCACGGACGTACAGACCGCGTTCAACGACATCGTGACCCGCATCCAGGGCCGGGTCGGATCCTCCTCGGCCATCGCGGTGAACTCCACCCGACTGGACTCCGACACCTTCATCTACCAGGCCCAGTTCAATAGTGGCGGCTGGACTGGCGAAGTGCTGGCCTTCCCGATCAACACCGATGGCAGCATCGGTTCACAGGCTTGGGCTTCCAGCGCCTTGATCCCGTCTTCTTCCAGCCGCAGCATCTACACTTGGGACAACACCCTGAACTCTGGCAAAGGCGGCGGCATCAGCTTCCTGTGGTCCAGCCTGAACACCGCAGAGAAGGCCAACCTCAATACCAACCTAGCGGGCACCACCGATAGCAACGGTTCGCTGCGCCTCAGCTACCTGCGAGGCGATCAGAGCGATGAGCAGAGCCAGGCCGGTATCTTCCGTACCCGCTCGGACCTCTTGGGTGACATCGTGAACTCCAACCCCGAGTTCGTGGGTACCGGTGACTTCGGCGATGGCTCGCTACCGGGTGCGGAGGGCTCTTCCTATTCTGCCTTCTTGGCGACCAAAACCTCGCGCACACCCATGCTCTACGTGGGTGCCAACGACGGCATGATGCATGCCTTCAACGCCGATACCGGCGTCGAAGTATTCGATTATGTGCCACGCGGCGTATACCCCAACCTGAGCGCGCTCACGGACCCGGACTATACCCACGAGTACTACGTGGATGGCTCGAACATAGCCGTGGACGCCTACATCTCGGGGACATGGAAGACCCTGGTGGTGGGCACCACCGGCGCCGGCGCTCGTGAGGTCTACCTCTTGGATGCCACCGATCCTGCCACCTTCAGCACCACCAGCATCCTCTGGGACTACGATGCCGGCACTAACGGCGACGCCGACCTGGGCTACACCATCCCTTCTGCGACCATCGCCCGCATGCATGACGGTGACTGGTATGTGATCTTCGGCAACGGCTACAACAGCACCAACCAGCATGCGCTCATCTACATGTACAACATCCGTACCGGCAATCTCCTCAAGTTCGATACCGGCATCGGATCGGTGACTACCCCCAACGGCATGTCCGCGCCGAACCCGGTCGACTTCGATGGTGACCGCGTGGTCGACGCCCTCTATGCCGGCGACCTGCAGGGTAACGTGTGGAAGCTGAACGTCAGCGACACCAATCCTGCTAACTGGAAGTACTTCATCTACGCATCCAGTGGCACCACGCCGAAGCCTCTGTTCGCGGCCACCGACAGCAGCGGTAACGTGCAACCCATCACCGATCGGGTACAGGTGGGCCTGAACACCAATAGCCAGGTGATGGTGTACTTCGGCACCGGCACCTACTTCGAGACCAATGACAACACCGTCGGCACCAACCCGCCGGTGATGAGCTTCTACGGCATCATCGACGACCAGGGCAACGCGGCGGCCGACCAGGCGGTGCGCAGCAAACTATTGCAGCAGTTCATAGTTTCGCAGTCGACGGTGAACGGCAACAATTTCCGTGTCACCACCTCGTACCCGATCGTCAGTACTCAGCAAGGCTGGTTCATGGACCTCAATTATCCGAGCGCCCAGGGTGAACGTGTGGTCAGCGACTCGGTGCTGGACAACGGCCGTGTGATCTTCACCACCCTCATCCCCCAGGGTAGCGCCTGCCAATTCGGTGGTATCTCCTGGCTGATGGAGATCGATAGCGGCACCGGCGGCAGCCTGACCACCATCTCGCCGTTCGACGTGAACGGCGACGGCAAGGTGAACACCAGCGATTTCGTGACGGTCACCTATACCGATCCGAAGTCGGGCCACTCGGTCACCGCCACCGTGCCAGTAGGCGGTGAGGAGTCTAACGTTGGCATCATCAAGACGCCCGGCATCATCACGTCCGGATCCCTCAGCTACAAGTACTACTCCGGTAGCACGGGCAGCATCGGCATGACCACGGAGAGTAACCCCCTCAGCGGAGGCCGCATCTCCTGGCAGCAGATCCAGTGAGTCTTGCTTCGCCGTGCAGCCGCGAGCGGCTGCACGGCGAAGTGGACAGCTGAGCGGCGAGCGGGCAGACTTCCCCTCATGGGGATGGGCATTTCGCCCATGGTTTAAACACTGAGGGAGGATCAAGCATGTCACGGCAAAAGGGTTTCACCTTGATGGAATTGATGGTCGTGGTTGCCATCATCGGCATCATCGCCGCCGTCGCTTATCCCACCTTCATAAAGTCCGCCTACAAGGGGCGGCGTGCTGATGCCAAGAGTTCACTCGTCCAGGCGACCCAGGCTCTGGAGCGCTGCTATACCACCTATGGTACGTATAAGAACACTAGCTGCCCGGAATACAACGCGCTCACTGGCGGAACAGGCAGCCCGGTCATAACGCCTAAGGCGTACTACACCGTTACCGGGACCATCACCGGGACCACATACACGGTCACGGCTACTGCCAATACGACCACGACCTCGACCACCAACGCGGCCCAGGCCAACGACACCGGTTGCACGGTCATGAATGTGGATAACACCGGTAGACAGACCTCCGGTACTGCGACCAGCACCACCGACAGTGGCAGCTGCTGGTAACCCTCCGGATACCAAGACTCCAGTACGGCCGGCATTCGCCGGCCGTACTCGTTTAGGGAACTTGTTAACTGGCCTTTTGTCTCCATATCGGCCACCATGACCGCCCGTCAGGATCTGCTCTCCCCCATGCCGCACGCCTTCGACCCCGAACAGCGCCTGGCGAAGCTCGCGTCCAATGCCGACGCCGGTGTGCTATTGCGCGGCGGCGGCAAGGGCTTGGAAAAAGAGAGCCTGCGGGTCACGCAGGCCGGCAAGCTGGCCGAGACGCCGCATCCGGCAGCCATCGGCTCGGCCCTGACCCATCCGCACATCACCACCGATTACTCGGAAGCCCTCCTCGAGTTCGTGACCTCGCCGTTCAGCGACGTGCGACAGACCCTGCTCTCGCTCATGGATGTCCATGCCTTCGCCTATCAGCATATGGGCGAAGAGATGATGTGGGCCACCAGCATGCCCTGCGAACTGGAGGGGGATGAGCACATCCCCATCGCCCGTTACGGCACGTCCAACGTGGGCATGATGAAGCATGTGTATCGACGCGGACTCGGCTGGCGCTATGGTCGGGCCATGCAGACCATCTCCGGCGTGCATTTCAACTACTCGTTTCCGTTGCACTTGTGGCCGGCCCTGCACACCCTCGAAGGCAGTCATGGCAGCCTGCGGAGCTT
>DASYCJ010000046.1:0-58985 GCA_036500225.1 Gammaproteobacteria bacterium | reverse complement strand
ACAGAGGCGTGTCCGCATCCAGCGGTAATGGTGCAGCACAGCGGGGACAGGGATGACGGTTCAGGGTAGTTGCGCGAAGCAGGGCGTGCAGATATCTAGGTCCCGCTGGCCTTATCGCCGCAGAGCACGCAGTGGGAGGGGGTAGAGGAATTCCAGCATCTGGCGACGCTAAGTCAGCCGACGAGGCAGGTTCATCAGATGTAAGCCCCTGATTTATAAATCAAAATTAATATGGATATAATTATAACAACTGTAAACCTACCTGGGTTTTAAAAGTTGACGGCCAGGCACTAAACTGGCGCCCCGGCTTTAGGTCGCCGGCGAGGAGCAAGCCCATGTCCGTAGTGATGCCAGAAGATATCCGCCATGACTGGACCCTGGCCGAAGTGCAGGGGCTGTTCGCCCTGCCGTTCAGCGACCTCCTGTTCCGCGCCCAAGCGGTGCATCGCCATCACTTCGAACCGAACACGGTGCAGGTCTCGACCCTGCTCTCCATCAAGACCGGCGCCTGCCCCGAGGACTGCGCTTACTGCCCCCAGAGTGCGCGCTACGACACGGGCCTCAAGGCCGAGAAACTCATGTGCGTGGACGACGTGGTGGCGAAGGCCAAGATCGCCCGCGATGCCGGCGCCACGCGCTTCTGCATGGGTGCCGCTTACCGTTCGCCGAAGGACAAGGACCTGGAACACATCGCCGGCATGATCAAGGGCGTGCGCGAGCTCGGCATGGAGACTTGCTGCACCCTCGGCATGCTGACGCCTGCGCAAGCGCAGAAACTCGCGGACGCGGGTCTCGACTACTACAACCACAACATCGACACCTCCGCCGAGTATTACAAGGACATCATCTCTACCCGCACTTTCCAGGACCGCCTGGACACGCTGCAGAACGTGCGCGACGCAGGCATGAACGTGTGCTGCGGCGGTATCGTCGGCATGGGCGAGCAGAAGGAAGACCGAGCCAAGATGCTGCACACCCTGGCTACGCTGCCGGAGCATCCGGAGAGCGTGCCCATCAACCAGCTGGTGCAGGTGGAAGGCACGCCGCTGGCCGGCGGCGAGACCATCGATCCCTTCGACTTCGTGCGGGTCATCGCCGTGGCGCGCGTCCTCATGCCCAAGGCCCATGTGCGCCTCTCGGCAGGCAGGAGCGAGATGCATGACGAGATGCAGGCTCTGACTTTCCTGGCCGGGGCCAACTCCATCTTCTACGGCGAGAAGCTGCTCACCACCGGCAACCCGGACATGGAGAAGGACCGTCAGCTCTTCGCCCGTCTCGGCATAAAACCCGAGGAGCTGAAAGAGCGCTCCGACACGGCGCATCTCGACATCACCGCGGACGAGCATGGACGCGTCGCAGCGACTCGATGAACTGCTGAGGCCCGAACTCGACGCGCTCAAGCAGAAGTCTCTCTATCGCCTGCGACGCCTGTTGGATGGGCCCCAGGGCCCGGAGATCGTGGCGGACGGCAAGCCGCTGGTGAACTTCTCCAGCAACGATTACTTGGGGCTCGCCGCCGATCCGCGCCTGGCGGAAGCCGCCAAGCATGGCCTCGACAGGTATGGTACCGGCAGCGGTGCCGCGCATCTCGTCACCGGCCACAGCAGCGCGCACCACGCCCTCGAACATGAGTTGGCGGCCTTCTGCGGCCGGCCCCGGGCGCTACTCTTTTCCAGTGGCTATTTGGCCAATCTCGGCATCGCCGGTGCGCTGGTGGGCCGCGGCGACCGGATACTCGAGGACCGTTTGAATCACGCGTCATTGCTGGACGCGGGCCTGCTCTCGGGAGCGCGCTTCGCCCGCTATGCTCATTGCGATGCCGTCTCCCTGCAACGGCACTTGGATGACGGTAAAGGCATGGCACTGGTCATGACCGACGGTGTCTTCAGCATGGATGGCGACATCGCACCCTTGCCGGCACTGTCGAAGACGACAGAAGCGCACGGCGCTTATCTCAGTGTGGATGATGCCCACGGTTTCGGTGTGATCGGCGCCGGCGGGCGCGGCAGTGTGGAGCTCCACGGACTCGGACCTGCCGAGGTGCCCATCTATATGGCGACCTTAGGGAAAGCCTGCGGCGTGTCCGGTGCCTTCGTGGCAGGCAGCGAGGCCTTGATCGAGACTCTGATCCAGCGAGCCCGTACTTATATATATACGACCGCCGCACCTGCGGCCCTCGCGGAAGCGGCACGGGCGGCGCTGAAGCTCATGGAGACCGAGACCTGGCGCCGCGAGCATCTCAACGCACTCATCGCGCATTTCCACGCCGGCGCGACGCAGCTGGGTCTGAAGCTCATGACATCCACGACGCCCATCCAACCTTTGTTGGTGGGTGAAGCAGAAGATGCCTTGGCCCTCTCTGCCGCACTGAAGGAGCAGGGCCTCTTGGTGGCGGCCATCCGCCCACCCACGGTCCCCGCCGGTAGCGCGCGCCTGCGCATCACTCTTACGGCCGCACACACGACACAGCAGGTAGACCGGCTGCTGGCTGCTCTGAAAAGTGTGAAGCCATGAGCCGTCCTCTCTATATAGAGGCAGAAGGACAGGGGCCCGATCTGGTGCTGCTGCACGGCTGGGGTCTGCATGGCGGAGTGTGGGATACGCTGGTGCCAAGGCTTACGCCCCATCTGCGCGTCACCCGTATAGACCTGCCGGGCCACGGCCGCAGTCGTCACGTACCCATGCCGGCCTCGCTGCCTGAACTCACCTTGCAGGTGATGGCGGATATCGCCCCGGGCGCCGTGGTCTTGGGTTGGTCCCTGGGTGGGCTCGTGGCCTTGGACGCGGCCTTGGACATGCCACAGCGGCTGCGGGGCTTGGTGCTCGCCAATGCCACGCCGCGTTTCGTCACCGCGCCGGATTGGCCTCAGGCCATGGCGCCGGAACAACTGCAGGCCTTCGCCGATGGACTCAGTCAGGATTATAAGGAGACCCTGCAACGCTTCCTCACGCTCCAGGTCCGGGGCGATGAATCGGCGCGAGCTTTGCTGCGCCAGTTGAGAGATGCGTTGTTCGCCCACGGCGAACCGGATACAGCAAGTCTCGCCAACGGCCTCACGGTGCTCAAGGATTCAGACCTGCGGGCGAGGCTCCGTCAGGTGAGCGTGCCGACCCTGGTCCTGGCCGGTGCCTATGATCGGCTCACACCACCCGCCGCCAGCGAAGCCATGGCCGCGCAGATCTCCGGCGCGCGACTGGAAGTATTCCCCAAGAGCGCTCACGCACCTTTCATCTCTCACGCAGAGGCATTTGCGACTGCGGTGTTGGGCTTTGTCCATGACCTCCACAAGGAGGCTGCATGAACGCCGCCGACGAGTTCTCACTGGAATCCGCCCGGGTCGCCGCCTCTTTCGATCGAGCCGCCCGAGACTACGATGCGGCCGCTTTCCTGCAGAAGGAAGTGGGCGAGCGCCTGCTGGAGCGTCTGGGGCTCACCACCCTCAAACCGGAGCGCATCGTGGACATCGGCTGCGGCACCGGTCGGCCGACCCGTCTCTTGGTTAAGCAGTATCCGGAGGCCCAGGTCATCGGCGCCGATCTCGCGCCGGGCATGCTCAAGATGGCCGCGAAGAAACAAGCCCCGTTCGGTAATTGGTTCGGGAAAGCAGCCAAGTTCGTCTGCGCTGAAGCCTCCCAGCTGCCCTTCGCCGACGCGAGCTGTGATCTCCTGTATGCGAGTCTGGTGTTGCAGTGGTGTGAGGATCTGGACGCGACGCTCCTGGAATGGCGACGCTTGCTGAAACCTCATGGCCTCCTGTTGTTCAGCACCCTTGGTCCCGACACTCTCAAAGAGTTGCGCGCCGCCTGGAGCGAAGTGGACCAGTTCAACCACGTGAACCGTTTCCTGGACATGCACGACGTGGGCGATGCCCTGATCCGTGCTGGTTTTGTCGAGCCGGTGATGGACGTGGAACATATGACCCTCACCTATGAAGATGCGCCGGCACTGATGCGCGACCTCAAGAGCATCGGCGCTCACAACGTCACCGCCGGGCGCCGCCGCGGGCTCATGGGCCCGGGACGTCTTGCTGCCTTCAGCACCGCTTACGAACGCTTTCGGCATGAAGGCCGGTTGCCCGCCACCTATGAAGTGGTGTATGGCACCGCTTGGGCACCCAAGTTCATGCCCACCGCCGCATTGCGGGGGAGGGGCGTGTAGTGCGTGGCTATTTCGTCACTGGCACCGACACCGGCATCGGCAAGACCCGGGTCAGCGCCGGTCTGCTCAAGGCCATGTCCAAGTCAGGTCTGAAGTCTGCTGGCATGAAGCCCGTGGCCAGCGGCGCTGAACAGACGGCGGGGGGGCCGCGCAACGAAGACGCCCTGGCACTCATGGCGGCCGCCTCGGTGAAGAAGCCCTATGCAGTGGTGAACCCCTACTGTTTCCTGCCGCCGGTGGCGCCCCATCTCGCCGCCCGGGAAGTGCAGGTGGAGATCGGCCTCGATCCCATCCGCAGTGCTTACGCAGAATTGTGTCTGGGCGCGGATGCAGTGGTGGTGGAGGGGGTCGGCGGCTGGCAGGTACCGCTCTCGGAGACCCTGGAGTTGCCGGACCTGGCCCGCGAACTGGAACTGCCGGTGCTGTTGGTGGTGGGCATGCGCTTGGGCTGTCTCAATCATGCCCTGCTCACGGCCCGGGCCATCCGTGCTGACGGCCTGGAGTTTGCAGGCTGGGTAGCCAATGCCATAGACCCGGATTTCCAGCGCCCTGAGGCCAACCTCGCCACCTTGAGTGCCGCGCTCAATGCCCCGCTCTTGGGCCAGCTTGGATATGCAGCCAGACCGCAGCTGGATGAGACCGCCGCCGCCCTCGAGAAGGCCATCCAAAGTCTCGCCTGACTAGCGCAAAAAACCGCAAATCGCCCGGGAAAACATGCACTTCCATGCCGAGGCTCCGTTGCGCCCCCGGTGGGCCATGCGGTAGCATACGGCGCGCCCGAAGACCGGTCCGGGGCGGGGAATTCCAGCGGGGAGCGTGTCGGAAACGGCTCGAGAAGCCGGCCGATTCTCCTTGGCAAGGATCCAGACATCATCGAAGTCCGCACCTCTTGATGGGCGCGGACCTGACCATCAAAGAAGACGGCGCCATCCCCCGTGCCGCGAGACAGCCAGCAGGAGTGACGATCGCATGGGCTTCAAAACCACCAAGAACGCGGCGCGCGCCGCCATCCTCCTCGGCCTCGCTTTCCTCGCCGGCAACGCCCAGGCGATGGACATCAACATGCCGGTGGGCGTGACCCCGACCAGCCACGAGGTCTATGACCTGCACATGATGGTGTTCTACTGGTGCGTGGGCATCGCGGTTGTGGTCTTCGGCGTCATGATCTTCTCGCTGGTCATGTTCCGTAAGTCCAAGGGCGCCAAGTCCGCCAACTTCCACGACAGCCAATTCCTCGAGATCGCCTGGACCATCGCGCCAGTGATCATCCTCATCATCATGGTCATCCCTGCCGCCAAGACCCTGGTGCGCATGACCGATGCCAGCGACCCGGACATGAGTATCAAGATTACGGGTTACCAGTGGAAGTGGCAGTACGATTACCTGCAGGACGGCTTCAGCTTCTTCAGCATGCTGTCGGCTTCCAGCGACCAGGCCAGCCAGCTGCACTCCGGGATCGACCCGGCCACCGTCGACAACTACCTGCGTGACGTGGACCACCCGCTGGTGGTCCCCACCGGCGAGAAGATCCGCCTACTCATCACCTCCGACGACGTGATCCACTCCTGGTGGATGCCTGACTTCGGCGGCAAGACCGACGCCAACCCGGGTTTCGTCAACCTCACCTGGATCAAGGTCGAGGAGCCGGGCGTGTACCGCGGTGCCTGCGCCGAACTCTGCGGCCGCTGGCACGGTTTCATGCCCATCGTGGTGGTGGCCAAGAAGCCCGCCGACTACCTGGCCTGGGTGAAGGCAATGAAGGCCGCCAACGGCAAGTACGTGAGTCCCTATGACGGCTCCCTGGAAGACGTCGGTAGCCCGGTGGTGTTCGAGACCACCAACTACAACAGCATGATGGGCACCCCTACCGGCGCTGCGGTGCCGACCGGCAGCAAGGTCAGCCCGCCGGTCGCCGCCTCGCCGAACGCGGGCGCCGTAGGCCAGAGCGAGAACACCAATCCCAAGGCCGCCGCCGAGCCGGCTGCTGCTGCACCCGCGGCCGCAACTCCCGCCAAGTGGGACATGGCCACCGCCATGGCCAAGGGCAAGCAGGTCTATGCGCAGAACTGCGCTTCCTGCCATATGCCTGATGGCACCGGCAACACCGAGATCGGTGCCCCCGGCTTCGCCAAGAGCGCCATCGCCAACGGTCCGGTGGCGGCGCATATCCAGCGCGTGCTGAAGGGCAAGGGCGTGATGCCGGCCTGGGGCAACATGCTGAACGACATGGACATCGCCGCCGTCATCACCTTCGAGCGCAACTCTTTCGGCAACCATAAGGGCGATGTGGTGAAGCCGTCCGACGTCGCCGCCGCACGCTGAACCTGAAGAATTCCGGAGACAAGTACATGAGCGCAGCCACCCTGGATCACGACACCCACGGCGAGCATCACCCGAGCGGCATCTGGCGCTGGGTGACCACCACCAACCATAAGGACATCGGCACGCTGTACTTGCTGTTCAGTCTGCTCATGTTCTTCATCGGCGGCAGCTTCGCCATGGTGATCCGCGCTGAGCTCTTCAAGCCCGGCATGCAACTGGTCGATCCGGTGATGTTCAACCAGCTCACCACCATGCACGCGCTGATCATGATCTTCGGCGCGATCATGCCGGCCTTCGTCGGCCTCGCCAACTGGATGATCCCGATCATGATCGGCGCGCCGGACATGGCTCTGCCGCGCATGAACAACTGGAGCTTCTGGATCCTGCCCTTCGCCTTCACCCTGCTGCTCGGCACACTACTGATGCCCGGCGGCGGCCCGGCCGGCGGCTGGACCATGTATCCGCCGCTGATGCTGCAGACTGGTACCGCCTTCCCGTTCGTGATCTTCGCCGTGCACATGATGGGCATCAGCTCGGTGATGGGCGCCATCAACATCGTGGTGACCATCCTCAACCTGCGCGCACCCAAGATGACGCTGTTGAAGATGCCGCTGTTCGTGTGGACCTGGTTCATCACCGCCTATCTCTTAATCGCGGTGATGCCGGTACTGGCGGGCGCAGTGACCATGCTGCTCACCGACAAGTACTTCGGCACCAGCTTCTTCAGCGCAGCCGGCGGCGGCGACCCCGTGATGTTCCAGCACATCTTCTGGTTCTTCGGGCATCCTGAGGTCTACATCATGATCTTGCCGGCCTTCGGCATCGTCTCGGAGATCATCCCGACCTTCGCCCGCAAGCCGCTGTTCGGCTATGAATCCATGGTGTATGCGGTGGCCTCCATCGCCTTCCTCTCGTTCATCGTCTGGGCCCACCACATGTTCACGGTGGGCATGCCGCTCGCCGGCGAGCTGTTCTTCATGTTCACCACCATGCTGATCGCGGTGCCGACCGGCGTGAAGGTGTTCAACTGGACCGCCACCCTGTGGAAGGGCTCCATCACCTTCGAGACGCCGATGCTGTTCGCGCTGGCGTTCCTGTTCCTGTTCACCATTGGCGGCTTCTCCGGCGTGATGTGCGCCATCGTGCCGGCCGACTTCCAGTACCAGGACAGCTACTTCGTGGTGGCGCATTTCCATTACGTGCTGGTCACCGGCGCGGCCTTCGCGATCATGGGCGCGGTGTATTACTGGCTGCCCAAGTGGACCGGTCATATGTACAACGAGACCGTGGCCAAGTGGCACTTCTGGATGAGCACCATCTGGGTCAACGTGCTGTTCTTCCCACAGCATTTCCTGGGTCTGGCCGGCATGCCGCGCCGCATCCCGGACTACCCGGTGCAGTTCACGGACCTCAACATGCTGTCGTCCATCGGTGGCTTCCTGTTCGGCGCCTCGCAGCTGATCTTCCTGTACGTGGTCATCAGCACCATCCGCGGCGGCCCGAAGGCCCCCGCCAAGCCTTGGGAAGGCGCCAAGGGCTTGGAATGGCACCTGCCTTCGCCGCCGTCCTACCATAGCTGGACCACGCCGCCGGATGCGGAGGTGTGGACCCATCCGTACCGGGATTGAGCAGGGCGCGTGACGGACTCAGCGATGCACAAGCAGGGCAGGACCCCGGGCATGAAGAAGGCGATGCGTAATGCCGCCTTGCTGGGCTTGCTGGCGCTGGTGTTCTACGTCGGCATCTTCATGCTGGTGAAGTGGCGCCACCCGTGAGCGTGAAGCGTCATCGCAAGCTGGTGCTGGCACTGTCGGGGATGTTCTTCGGCATGTTCGCTTTCGGTTTCGCGCTGGTGCCGCTATACAACGTGGTGTGCCGGCTGACAGGTTTGAACGGCAAGGGCGTGGAGGCGGTGTCCTCAGCCTATGCAGGACAGGTGGATGAGCAGCGCACGGTAGAGGTGCAGTTCTTGTCCAACGTGAACAGCAAGCTGCCGTTCGCGTTCCGGCCCGATGCCGGCGCCATCACGGTGCATCCGGGTGAGCTGTATGGTACCTCGTTCTTCGCTGCGAACCAGAGCGGCGGCGAGGTGACGGCCCAGGCAGTGGCTACCTACGCCCCCGGCGAGGCGGCGAAGTATGTGCACAAGACCGAGTGTTTCTGTTTCACCAAGGAGAGTTTCGGTCCCCATGAGTCCAAGCACATGCCGGTGCGGTTCTACATCGACCCGGACATGCCCAAGGACATCACCATCGTGACCATCTCCTATACGTATTTCAACGTCACGCCCGGCCAGACTCCCGGCGCGTAACCAGAAGGAAGAGACCATGGCTTCTCATGCTCACACGAATGCCGACCACTACTACGTGCCGCACGGCAGCCATTGGCCGATCCTCGGCTCGATAGGCCTATTCACCACTCTTGGCGCTGCGGCGCTGTGGCTGGAGGACGTGTCGATCGGACCAATCCTGTTCCCCATCGGCATCCTCATCATCCTCACCATGATGTTCGGCTGGTTCGGCACCGTGATCCGCGAGAGCGAGGCCGGCGCCTATAACCATCAGGTGGACCGCTCCTTCCGCTGGGGCATGACTTGGTTCATCTTCTCCGAGGTGATGTTCTTCGCGGCCTTCTTCGGCGCGCTGTTCTATGCCCGTACCTTCGCGCTGCCGTGGCTGGGCGGCGAGGGCAAGAACCTGTTCACCAACCTCCTGTTGTGGAACAACTTCGAGACCAGCTGGCCCACCAACGGCCCGGCGGCCATCGGCGGCGCCTACAAGGCCATGGAAGCACTGGGGATCCCGGCGCTCAACACCGCCATCTTGCTCACCTCCGGCCTCACCGTGACCATCGCCCACTGGGGCCTGAAGGAAGGCAAGCGCAAGCAGCTTTGCATCTTCCTGGCGCTGACGGTGATCCTCGGCTTCTGCTTCGTGGCGTTACAGGCTCACGAATATCACGATGCCTACACCAAGCAGAACCTGACCCTCGGCACCGGCATCTACGGCTCCACCTTCTTCATGCTGACCGGCTTCCACGGCCTGCACGTCACCATCGGTGCCATCATGCTGACGGTGATCCTGTTGCGCTCCATGAAAGGTCACTTCACCCCGGACCACCACTTCGCCTTCGAGGCAGTGTCCTGGTACTGGCACTTCGTGGACGTGGTCTGGTTAGGCTTGTATATCTTCGTCTACTGGCTGTAAGACGAAGCGGACCCAAAAAAAGAAGCGCCGCTTTTAGCGGCGCTTCTTATTTGAACGGTAGTGTGCGAGATCGGCCTGAAGGCGTCGCGGGTGCAGTAGCTTTTACGGTGTCACGCCATTGGGTTTGATGATGCCGGCAAAGTACATGATGATGAGTAGGATGAACAGCAGCAGCGAGAGGCCGATGCGGATGCTCAAGGCCTTCACGTTGCGCTTCGAGCTGCTCTTGTCGTGGACCATGAAATACATGCCCGAGAACAAGCTGCCTACTATGGCGATCAGGAACAGGATGATGATGAGACGCGACATGCAGAGCCTCGCTTCAGACGCGAAGGAAGTTAGCACTTGCAGATACGCCTAGGCAAATCCTTCCAGGCCGGCATCTGGCCCACGCTGGCGATGCTGCTCCTATGCGCCTTGTTCCTGTGGCTCGCGGTCTGGCAATGGGATCGGGCCGCTTACAAACGAGAGCTCCTGGCCGAGTACCAGGCCCAGGGCACCCGCAAGCCCGTGTCCATGGACGCCCTGTTGCAGGACCCGACACTTGAGAGCTTCCCGACTTATCTCAGGGTCAGCGCCGCCGGCAGTTACGACAGCGGCCACCAGATATTGCTGCAGGACATGACCCACGAAGACCAGGTGGGTTACGAGGTGCTGACGCCGCTCTTGATGCAGGGTGGTGCCGTGGTCCTGGTGGACCGGGGCTGGGTGGCGGGAGACGAGAAGGGCAATCCGCCGGATGTGAGCGTGAGCGGCGCACCACGCCAGTTGCTGGCTAGCATCGGACTCCTGCCAGAGCCGGGTATAAGGCTCGGCCAGGCGGCGGCGGCGTCCAAGGACTGGCCCAAGCTCATGTTCTACCCGACTCTCCAGGACATCCGCCCCTTCTTCGGCCAGAAGCTCATGAAGCCGGTGCTGCACCTGGAGCCGGACCAGCCTGACGGCTATGTCCGGGATACGGCCCTGGATGTGGGCCTGCCGCCGTCGCGCCATCTGGGCTATGCGTTCCAATGGACCATGTTGGCCATCGCCGTGTTCGTGGTGTGGCTGGTGGTGAACCTGCGGCGCAGCCGGAAAAAACAAGGTGATGCATGACTGAGACCCCGACACCCGAGGAACAAGCGAACATCCGCAAGAGCCGCCGCACCCTGCTGCTGCTGCTCGCCATCTTCCTGGCGCCGGCCATAGGCTCATGGCTGCTCTACGCCAACATGGACAAGGTGCACCTCGGCACCACCAACAAGGGTGAGTTCCTGCGACCGCCGCGGCAGTTGGACGTGGCTCGTCTCGGGCTGCCGGCGGATTGGTTCGCCCATCACCTGACCCTGATCTATGCGGGCGGTACGGATTGCGATACCGCCTGCCGCCAGGCCCTGCAGGCGATGGAAGGCACGCGCTTGGCTCTGGGTGAGGAGACTCAGCAGGTACAACTGCTGTACCTGTCTCAGGGCATCCCGGTGTCCGACGTGGTGCAGAGCTATCCCAGCCTCACGGGCCGGGACGCCACTGCCGATGTGGAACGCGGGGGATTCGACGGCGCCGATGCGCCCAAGTACATCTATCTCGCGGACCAACACGGTTATGTGGTTCTGCGCTATCCGCTAGCGAAGGATCCGAAGGACATCCTCATCGACCTGCGTCATCTATTGGGACTAAGCGAAGGATGATGGTGCGCAAGAACCCTTTCCTGACTCTCACTATCGCCGCCACGGTGTTGGCCTTCGGCGTGGTGATGCTGGGCGCCTACGTGCGGCTCTCCCAGGCGGGCCTGGGCTGCCCCGATTGGCCCGGCTGCTATGGCCACGTTACGGTGCCCTCCAGCACCGAGGTGAATGCGACCTTACTCGCGGACCGGCCCCTGGTGGCGGCGCGGGCCTGGAAGGAGATGATCCATCGCTACTTCGTCGGCGGTCTTTCCGCGCTGATATTCGCTCTCTTTGTACTCTCCATCTGGCGGCGCAAGCACGCTGACCAACCCAAGTTGCTGCCGGGCCTGCTGGTGCTGTTGTTGGTGTTGCAGGCACTGCTCGGCATGTGGACTGTCACCCTGCTTCTGTTCCCGCCGGTGGTGACGGCGCACCTCCTGGGCGGGCTCGCGACATTTTCCCTACTGGTCTTATTGGTCCTGCAGAGCGGCGCGTATCTCAGACTGAAAGATGAAGCGAGCGGCGCCCTGCGCCTCGCCGCGGCCTTGAGCCTGCTGGTGCTCGCCTGCCAGATCGCCTTGGGGGGTTGGGTGAGCAGCAACTATGCGGCCATCGCCTGCCCGGATTTCCCTACCTGCCAGGGCAGTCTCTGGCCGCCCATGGATTTCGCCTCCGGCTTCAGTTGGCACGGGCTCGGGCCTGACTACCAGGGCGGTATCCTCGAGAACCCGGCGCGCATGGCCATCCACATGACCCATCGCCTGGGCGCACTCATCACCTTCCTGGTGGTGGGTGGCACGAGCCTGGCGCTGATGTTGAAGGCACGGCACCCGGACTTGCGCCGTCTCGGCGCCGTAGTGGGGACGCTGCTGCTGCTGCAGATCGGTCTCGGCATCAGCCTCATCGAATTCGGCTGGCCGTTGGCCCTAGCGGACCTGCACAATGGAGTGGCGGCGCTGCTCTTGGGCAGTGTGGTCACCTTGAACTGGAGCGTGTGGGCAAGATGATGAATACCACCAGCGGTACTACTTGGAGAGATTTCTACGAGCTTGGGAAACCGAGGGTCGTATCGCTTATCGTGTTCACTGCAGTGGTGGGCATGTTCCTGGCGGTGCCAGGTTGGCCGCCCCTCGATAAGTTGTTGCTCGGCACATTGGGCATCGGCCTCGCAGCATCCGGTGCCGCCGCGGTGAACCATCTCCTGGATCAGCGGGTGGACGCAGTCATGTTCCGTACCCGGCATCGGCCGCTGCCCACGGGCCAGGTGACGGAGCGACAAGTTCTGCTGTATGCCTTGATCCTCACCATGCTCTCCATGCTGATCCTCACCGCGTTCGTGAACATCCTCACGGCAGTTCTGACGTTCTTCTCGTTGGTGGGTTACGCGGTCATCTATACTGTGTTCCTGAAGCGTGCCTCGCCCCAGAACATCGTCATCGGTGGTGCCGCCGGTGCCGCGCCGCCTTTGCTGGGTTGGACCACGGTCACGGGTCATGCCCAGGCGGGTGCTTTCGTGCTGTTCCTCATCATTTTCATCTGGACCCCGCCGCACTTCTGGGCGCTGGCCATCCACCGGCGTGAGGATTACGCCAAGGTGGGCATCCCCATGCTGCCCGTCACCCACGGCGTCGCCTACACCAAGCTGCAGATACTCTTGTACACGGCGCTGCTCTTGGCGGTGAGCTTGTTACCCTTCGTCATCGGCATGAGCGGGCTGCTGTATCTTGCCGCCGCCTTGGTACTGGGCGGTGTGTTCCTCTGGTATGCCTGGCGGCTGAAGACAACTGAAGATGACACCTTGCCAATGCGTACCTTCCATTGGTCCGTCTGGTATCTGTCCCTACTGTTCGCAGCGCTGCTGCTGGATCACTACGCTATCCAATGGTTCACCCGGCTGTCCGCCACATGAAACAACAGGTGCTGGCGCTCGCGCGGCACCTGGTACCGGCGCCCGTGCGGCAGCGGCTTCGGGCCATGGTCTTGCGCCATGCCGCCGCGCGACAGACGCCGGCGGGGCTCGCTGCGGCTGAGCGCGAGCAGGGCACGCAGGTGTCCTTGGATTGCCGGCTCTGCGGCCAAGCCAAGGTCGCGCACCGGGTCCTCGGCCACGTCACTCCCACTCAGGCCGGCGCCTTCAGCAGCCATGACCAGCGTCTGGTCGAATGTACTGTCTGTGAAGCCGTCTATCTTGACCCTTTCCCCACCCTCGCGGACATGCGTGCCCTGTACGAGGGTTCCGAGCAGTTCACCGATGGCTGTTACACGGAAGCGGACCACGCGACGCGGATACTCGGTAACTATGGCCGCCGCCTGCAGCATCTGCGCTTGTTCCCGCGCTCAGGGGAGAAGTTGCTGGAAGTGGGGGCGGGTCTCGCCTGGGTCTCGCGGGTCTGCAAGGCACACGACCCTGGCATCGTCACCGTCGCCCAGGATGTATCGGGCGAATGTGCCGCCCAGTGTCCCTGGGTGGACGAGTACCGGGTCGGGCTGGTGGCTGCACTGCCGCCAGGCGAGACATACCGGCTCATCTCCCTTACCCACGTCATCGAACATTTGCTGGATCCGGGGCAGATGCTGCAAGAGCTCGCGGCACGTCTGCTGCCCGGCGGGCACCTGTACTTCGTGGCACCGAGCCGTCCGCCGCTATGGCGGCGTGAGGAGGGCATCCGCCCCTGGCTGAGTTACAGCTACCTGCACGTGCCGGCCCATGTCAGCTATCTCTCGGAGAAATGGTTCGCCCAGGCCAGCCGGAGCTCCGGCCTCAGGCTGTTAAAATGGGACCCATCCCACGATGGACACCAGGTCTTCGAGGCGGTGCTGCAGAAGCCCCATTAAGGAGTTGAGCGCTTGATCTCCAAGGACATACTCGCCCGTTCCGGTGTCATCCGGGACAGCTATCAGAAGGCCCAACCCTTCCGCCACGTCTGCCTCGACGGTTTCCTGGAACCCGCCATGGCGGAGCAGTTATACCGGGAGTTTCCGCCCTTCGATCCGGTGCTGGCACGCAACGAGATGGGTAAGGTGGGCGGCAAGGCTGTCAACACCGACCTGCGCAACATCGGCCCGGCTTACCGCGAGTTTTACGACTACATGTGCTCGCCCCGCTTCCTTGGCGCTATGTCCGACTTGCTGGGCGTGCCGGGCCTCCTGTTCGACCCCGCCATGTACGGCGGCGGCACGCATGAGAACCTGAACGGCCAGGAGCTGGACCCGCACATCGACTTCAACTATGACCCGCGCCGCAAGCTGCACCGGCGCATGAACCTGCTCATCTATCTCAACAAGGAGTGGGACCTGGCCTGGGGCGGCGGCATCGAGCTGCACTCCAACCCACGCGACTGGGACCACGATGAGATCAAGTCCTTCAACTGCGAGTTCAACCGCGGCGTGATCTTCGAGACCAACGAGCATTCCTGGCACGGCTTCCCGCGCATCCAGCTGCCGCCGGACAAGCGCGACTTCTCGCGCAAGTGTATCTCCATATATCTCTACACCAAGACGCGGCCCCAGGAAGAGACCGCGCCGCCCCACAGCACCTTCTACGTGCAGCGTCCGCTGCCCAAGCGCATCGTGGCGGGCCGCACCCTCACCGCGGAAGACGTGGATGAGATTAGGCGTCTCATGATCTTCCGCGACGGCTGGATATATCAGTACCAGAAGCAGGAGCTGCAGCGCGGCCGGGAGATGACCTCGCTGGCGGGATACATCATGCGCGGCATGTTGCGGAAATTGCGCCGCCTGCTCGGCTTGCCGGCGCGCCCATCCGCCTGACGGTCACGCCAGGCGCGCCGCCGCGAGCATCGGCCCGCTGACACATTTCGTTACCCGCTTATGTAGCGTACCGGGTCATCCTTATCCCGCCCGCGGCGTTCTTCCTCAGTAGGGCAGCGCTTCATGCTGCCCGTCATCCATCGCATCCTCCGGAGGAAGAACTCATGAAGAGGACCCTAGGCATCGTCGCAGCGCTAATCTCCCTGAGCGCAGTGCCACTCATGGCCCATGCCGACAACTTCCAAGGTTGGTACATCGACGGCACGCTGGGCGTCAGTAGCTATGGCAACTCCCAGGATGATGAAGACGATATTCGCTCCGATCTGAACCAGAGAGGCTTCCAGGCCAACGTGCACGTGGATGACAACCCCGGCGCAGCCGGCATCGGTGTCGGCTATCACTTCAACCCCAACTTCGCCCTCGAGGCGAACTATCTGGACCTGGGCGATGCCACCGCCCATGCCTTCGTGTTTTCACCGGAGCAATTCGACCTGCGTGAGCACCTGGATGCCAGCGGCCTGGACGTGGCTGCCATCGGCCTCATCCCGGTGAGTGAACGGGTGAGCCTGTTCGGCAAGCTCGGCTTGTTCAGCTACCACCTGGATGACAGCATCGATTCGGACGGGCCCGCGGGCCCGCAGCCGCCTAACGCCAACGGCACCACCTGGGATGCGGGCATCGGCGTCGAGGTCCATTTCGATCGGAGCTTGGGTATGCGCGCCGGCTTCACCAGCTACCGCCAGGTGGGTGACTCCAGCACCACCGGCAAGCAGGACATCGGTCTGGGTTATGCCCAGCTGTATTTCAACTTCTAGACAGCCACACTTTGAGGGAAGCCCGGCTTCAGGCCGGGCTTCTTTTTTGGCTCCGATATACTGGAGCCATGGACCTCGATCCCAGATCATCTCTGCGCCGCTTGAGTGTCTGGTCTGGGCTGGCGCTCCTGACCAATCCGGCCATGCAGCCGACCCAAGGCGCTTGGGCCCAGATCCTGCCGGTCCATATCCGATACCAGTTCGTGTTTCCCCAGACAGCCGATGCCGAGTTGCCGGCATTCACCTTCTATCTGCGGGATGCAGGTGGAAGTTCCGTCTACAAGTTCGAATGCCATGCCGGTGGTTATCCGGATGACTCCGAGATGAGCTGGAGCGGTGACTTCCAATGTGCCTTGTTCCCATATCGGGGTGACACCGTCACGCCCGTGAATCTTCTGGCGGTGGAGAGCAAGGAAGAGCAGGGTGCCGACTGGTGGAACCGGGGCCGCCTGCTGGCGAAGCAGTTGCAGGCACCCTGCACCGATTACCCGGAGTACAGCGCTCTACGGCACTTCCGTCTGCGGAGCATGGACCTGAGTTTGAGCTATACCGATGTCAGTTGGATCCAAGGTCCGAAAGGACCTCGGTTGCAGAAGTTCACCTTGAACTTGGATGCCGCGCCCGACAAAGACGCCAAGAGCCCCATGGCAGAGAAAGCGGATGGCTCGAGCCCGCCGAAGAGTTGCTATCCCTGAGTGCTGGAGAAGCCCGGCTCTCGCGGGGGCTTTTAATTTCGTGGTACGTTTGTCGGAGTCGGAAATCGTAGTCTGCCCCCTATTTCCACGCGCAAGACAAATTGCAGAGGTTCATAGATTGCTAAGGTTATCAAATGAAAGTTTTAACTAGCTTCCCGAGAGCCGGGGTTATTTTTGTAATTCTGGGAATTAAGTTTCTTTACGATGGCTATTTTGGAGTATCACGTGAAATCTAGTCCCTACAAAATAAAAAAATCGATGGCAATGCGGATAAGCAGAAAGATCAATACTGGAACGAAGGGATAAGGCGGACACAATTCAGCGGCATAGTATTTCTGATTATAGGCATCATGGCCTTAGTGTTTCATTTTCTATAACGTAGATTCAGGATGTGATAATTACCCCGTTTTCTAGTCAGCAACCCCTAGATGGCCACAGTCTTTTTACAACTTCCTCTTCCACATATTGAAATATCTTAAAGCTCAGTGCCACCTAACGAGAAAGACGCATTGTAAAAAGCCCGGCTCTCGCCGGGCTTTCAGTTTCCACGTCTCGATCAAGCCTTAAGCCATCGCCGTCCTGAGCTTCTTGATGGCGCTGTTCTCCAGCTGCCGCACCCGCTCCGCGGATATCTGGTACTTGTCCGCCAGTTCCTGGAGCGTAGCTTTCTCCTCATCCAACCAGCGGCGCTGGAGGATGAAGCGGCTGCGGTCGTCCAGGCCCGTGAGGGCATACTCGAGGCGTGACTCGTTGCGGTCCGCTGAGTCCTGCTTCTCGATGGACTCGGCCGGGTCGGCACTCTCATCCGCGAGGTACGTGACGGGCGCCACGCTGGCGCTGTCTTCATCCTCGCTCTCAGGCGTGAGATCGAAGCCGATGTCCTTGCCGGACAGACGGGATTCCATCTCCAGCACTTCTTCCGGCGTCACCTTCAGATCCTTGGCGATGGCTTCCACCTCGGCACGGTTCATCCAGCCCAAGCGCTTCTTGGACTTGCGCAGGTTGAAGAACAGCTTGCGCTGGCTCTTGGTGGTGGCCACCTTTACGATGCGCCAGTTCTTGAGGATGTACTCGTGCATCTCAGCCTTGATCCAGTGCACGGCGAAGGACACCAGGCGCACCCCAACCTTCGGGTCGAAGCGCTTCACGGCCTTCATGAGCCCGATGTTGCCTTCCTGGATCAGGTCGCCCAGGGGCAGGCCATAGCCCAAGTAGCCGCGGGCCACATGCACCACGAAACGCAGGTGATGCAGCACTAGCTGGCGTGCGGCCTCCACGTCCTGCTCGTCATGGAAGCGGACGGCCAGTTCCTTCTCCTGTTCGGGAGTGAGGACCGGGATGCCGTGCACCGTCTGGATATAGGCATCCAGGCTGCCGACCGGGCTGACGGTCAGCTCTTGGCGGGGCATCAGGGTTGCTGTGGTGGTAGTCATCTTCGGCCTCCTTCTCATGGACCATATATTAGCACTCGTTGTCTTAGAGTGCTAAGGTACCAGGAAGTTCCCAAAGATGAGGGCAGGTAACTACCTGTCTGGAAAGGATTTTTTAAGTCGGCTCTATCGCCCTGAGATGTCGAGCGACGGCTAGCCAGGACCCAGCCCAGCCCAGCACTGCCCCGCCGACTATAAGCCCCAGGACGCCCAGGAAGCCTAGACCCTGAAGCTCGTAAGCGGAGCCATAAAGGCCAGCCAGACGGCCTACAGGGGCGGTCATGAGCACTACCGCCAAGGTCACCAGCAGGCAGGCGATGAGCCCCCCACCCAGACCGTACCAGGCCCCGTGGTATAGGAAAGGGCGGCGGATGAAGTGATCCGTGGCCCCCAAGAGCTTGCTCACCTCGATCTCGGTGCGCCGCCCGCCGATTTCAAGGCGGATGGTATTGCCCACCACGAAGATTACCGCCAGGCCTAAGAGTGCCGCCAGGATGTCCACCACCCGCCGCACGATGTCGAGGATGGCTGTCAGCCGTTTCAGCCACTGCAGGTCCAGGCGTACCTGGTCGACGTTGGGGTTGCCCGCGAACTGGTGCTGCAAGTCCGCCGCCGCGTCCGGGCTCGAATCCGTAGGCCGCACCACCAGCACCGCCGGCAGAGGATTCTTGTCCAGTACCGAGACTGCGTCGGCGAAACCCGAGAGCTGCTTGAACTCTGCCAGGGCCTGATCGGAACTGATGTATTGCACGTCCGCGACGCCATCCATGCGGTGCACCGTGTCGGCAAAGGCGCGAGCCTGTACGTCGCTCACACCAGACTTAAGATAGAGCGAGATGCGCGCGGCGCCCTCCCAGGATCCGCTCGCCATGCGTGCGTTGCCCACCAACACCTGCAACGCTGCCGGCAGCGAGAGGGCGATGCCTATCACTGCCGCAGTCATGAGGCTGGTGCCGGCGTGGCGATAGAGCCTGCCTAAGCTCGTGACCGCAACTCGCGCGTGGTCCCGGGCCCAGGCCTTCAGACCGCCTTTCTTCTCGGCGGTCGCGCCCGTGTCAGTCGGAGATGCCATGGGCCTCCCCGGACTCTGCGATATGGCCGCTCTTCAGATTGAAGACCCGCGGCGCGAACTGTTCCACCAGGCCTCGATCGTGGCTCGCGATCAGCACCGTGGTGCCCACCTGGTTCAGGCGTTTGAAGAGCTGCATGACCTCCTGGGAGAGGTCCGGGTCCAGGTTGCCGGTGGGCTCGTCGGCGATGAGCACCGTGGGCCGGTACACCACCGCCCGGGCGATACCGACCCGCTGCTGCTCGCCGGTGGAGAGGGTCATGGGCAGGGCCTTCTCTTTATGCAGCAAGCCCACCAGGTCCAAAGAAGCCCGCACCCGTTTGGCGATCTCGGCGGCATCCGCGCCGGCGATGACCAGGGGCAGGGCCACGTTGTCGAACACGCTGCGATCGTTCAGTAGCTTGTGGTCCTGGAACACCACACCTATCTGGCGGCGATAGTGGGGGAGTTGGCGGCGGCCGATGCCCGCCAGGTTCTGGCCGTTCACCAGGATCTGGCCGCGACTCGGGCGCTCGATGAGCGCCACCAGTTTCAAGAGCGTGCTCTTGCCGGCGCCGGAGGGGCCCGTGAGGAAGGCCATCTCGCCGCGTACCACTTCGAAACTCACGTCCGAGAGGGCTTCGTTGCCCCCTTCATACCTTTTGCTGACGCCTTGGAAACTGATCATGCTCTTATCCTACCAGTGCTTCGGCGAAAGCCTGCGGGTCGAAGGGTGTCAGATCCTCCGCTGCCTCACCGATGCCGATGAAGCGCACCGGGATGCCGAAGCGCCCGGCGGCCGCCAGCACGATGCCGCCCTTGGCGGTGCCATCCAGTTTGGTGATGACCAGGCCCGTTACCCCGACGGCGGCATGGAATTCCTCAATCTGGCGCAGGGCGTTTTGCCCCAAGCCCGCGTCCAACACCAGGAGGCGTTCCTGGGGGATGCCGGGGCCGAACTTGCCCAAGACCCGGTTCACTTTCTTGAGTTCATCCATCAGCCCCGCCTGGGTATGCAGACGTCCCGCGGTATCCACCAACAGGATATCGGTGCCGCGGGCCTTGGCGGCCGCATAGGCATCGTGGGCCACCGCTGCGGGATCCGCGCCGTGGCCCTGGGCAATCACCGGCACGCCCTGCCGCTTACCCCAAGCCTGCAACTGTTCCACCGCCGCAGCGCGGAAGGTATCGCCCGCGGCCAGCATCACGTTCTTCTTCTCGGATTTGAAGCGCTGCGCCAGCTTGCCCAAGGTGGTGGTCTTGCCCACGCCATTGACCCCTAGCGCCAACACCACGAAAGGTTTCACGTCAGCAGGGAGGGTGAGCGGCACCGCCACCGGGGTGAGCAGCGCCACGATCTCCTCGATCAGTGTTTTGCGCAGCGCGACGGCATCAGGTGGCCGGCGCTTGCGCAGACTCTCCATCAGGCGCTGCGAAGTCTCGATTCCCACATCGCCCTGGATGAGGCGGGTCTCCAATTCCTCCAGGCTTGCCTCGTCCACGGGGCCTGAGAATGCCGAGAGCAGGCCGCCGCTCTTGGTGAGGCGGGCCTTGAGGCGTGCGAACAGGCCGGGTTTGGAGTCGGATAGAGCCAAGGTCGAGGTCGGTGGCTTGAGCGAGCGCTGAGGGTAACGCAGCGGGGCCGAGCGGACAAGAAAAAGGCCAGCTTCGCAGCCGCGCCATTAAAAAAGGGCGGCCTAGTGGCCGCCCTTAGGACCATTTCCGATCTTCGGACTCAGGGTTTGATGTAAGTCGGATCAGCGACCACGGTAGCGGCGCCACCGGTCGCGACGACAGAGGCGGCTTCTTCCTGCATCTCAGTGGTCACGGCTAGATAGACCGCGGCATCCGAGGCAGGCGCGCCTGTCGGCGGCGTCGGATCCAAGATGGAACCATGATCGCCGGCGATGAACTGCGTGTAGTTACCGCTGCCGATACCTGCGGACATCGGTGCCGCCCCGGCCGCAGTGAGGCGGGTCAGCCCCATGATGCTCACCAACAGGTCAGTGGAGCTGTTGGGGACGACTTGGTCCGGCAGAGAGAACTTGTCGAAGCCACCCACCACTTCGATGATATGGATCGGATGGCCCGCCGCCGCGGCCGCGGCGTAGTTCGCCGGATCGCCATCTTCCACCACGGTCTGGGCCTGAGAGTAGAAGTCATAGTACTCCTGGGTACCCTTCACGATACCTTTCTGAGTCAGGCCCGCGTCGATGATGGGCCCGAACTCGGCCGAGGTGCGCAGCAGTTCCGCGATATGGCCGCCGGGCATTGCGAGCGTCGCCGCCTTGATGCGCGGTGCCGCGCCCAAAAGTTGTGCTCCGATCGTGTCCGCGCCCAGGAAGGTGGTGCCCACGATACCGCCCAAGGAATGTCCCACGTAGTAGATGTTGGCCGGATCGAAGGTATTGACCGTGGCCGGCGGAGTGATGCCGATGACGTGGGGCAAAGTCACTGTCAGGTTTATCAGGTCTGCCGCGCCTTCACGCAGGTTGTCGCGGGAAGTGAGGGTGCTGGTGAGGTTGATGAACTGAGCGCCGGAACCACCGATGTTCTTGCCGGTGGCGCCCGCATGCCCGGTGGCATCCATGTCGAAAGTACGCTCGCTCACCGGGACGGTGAGGAGTGCGGCGACCGGAGTGCCTGCGAACAGCTGGTTCTTGTAGAAGGGATCGGTGGTATCGGTCACGCCGTGCAGGGGCAGGTCCATGGCAACCACTGCGGTGCAGATGTGCGCGAAGCCACTGGCGATCGCGATCATATCCTCGCGATTACGCGTGATGCCGTGCTGGAAGATCACCACCGGCCAACCGGCGGGCGGAGTCGGGCAGCCGCTGGCTGCGTTGGGGATGGTGACCAGCAGCGGGATGTTCTGGGTCGCGGTGGCCTTCGGCAGCAGCGTGCTGGGATCGGCGCTGATGATGGTGTCACCGCCGTTCTTCACGTTGTGCCAGGAGTCGGTGAGGGCCGCGGTGGAGCCCTTGGCCGGCACCGTCAGGTAGTAAGGCAGCGTCACGCCACCCACGAACACGTCGGCATCGAGACTGCCGGTGACAGCGGCGCAGGCAGCCGAGCTCGGCAGCTGTCCGGAGGCCACCAGCACGTCGCAGACGGTCTCGCTGGTGTCTACAACCTCACCCGTGCCGGTGGGCTGGGTTGTGGCGGTGGCGCCTTGATCCAGCAGGGCGAGACCGAGGTTCAGATATTGGGTGCTGAAGCTGAAGCTGATAGCGATCTGGGTAGGATCGATCTTGGCGGCAGCGGCCACCGCCAGTTGCGGGATGGTGAATTCAGCCACAGTGTCCAATTTCGCATCACCGGTGGTGCCCATCTTGCCGCCCTTCAGGACCGGCAGGTCAGCAGCCACGACCTTGGAATAGTCCGGACTCGGGGTCGCAGCGTCTCCGTTGGTGTCCTTGAGACCGGTGGTCACGATCACGACATAGGTGGCAGGGACTGGCGCGCCAGTGATCGGATCGACTGTGCTGGCCTTCAGCGGATGCAGCGGCTTGATGGTGAGGATGCTGCCGCCCGAGTCGGTGCCCGGGGAGACTTCGGCGCTGAAATCAGTCCCGAACTTGAGCGGGGTGCCGACGTTCTTGGTGCTCACGACTTTGGTGGTCGGGTCACTGCTCACCGGGATCACGATCACGTCGTCTTTGTTGATGCTGCTCGCGTCGATGGCAGTGGTGAAGTACACGCTGATGTCGGACTGGGTGCCGAAACCATCCAGGTGGTTCTGCTCCAGTAACGGGCCGTTCTGGGCCACGGCGGTGTCGCCGGGGATGTTGAGCTGGCCGGTCTTGCTGTCGTTGAAGTACAGGTCATTGGGGAAGGGCATGATGCCGCTAGTAGGCGCGAACTTGGCCTGGAATCCAGCGCTCACGCTCGGACTCGAGCCCGAGTCGTCGCTCGAGACGCAGGCGGTCAAGAAGAGGGTAGAAACCGCGAGGAACGCGGCAATACTGCGGAATTTCATCGTGATTTACTCCCCAAAGATGCCGAGCTAGGTTACGCTGCCGGGCCCTAAGCTGGCAAGACACAAAACCGTAAAGAAGGCCGATTCCCCATGCCGAAGCAGAGGCACAATCCGGGACGGGGATACCGCGATGAGTTCCGCATCATCGCCGGCCAGTGGCGTCGCCGCAAGCTCCATTTCCCGCCCTTGCCCGGCATCCGGCCCTCGCCGGACCGGGTGCGCGAGACCCTCTTCAACTGGCTGAGCGAGCGCATCGACGGCGCATTCTGTCTCGATCTCTTCGCCGGCAGTGGCGCCCTGGGATTGGAAGGCCTATCCCGGCGCGCCGGCGGTGTGATCTTCGTGGACAAAGAAAAAGCCGCAGTAGACGCGATCCGCGGCCATCTCGAGTTGTTGAAAGCCGAGGGCGGCACAGTTGTGCAAGCTGATGCTTTGGCCTGGCTCGCGGGCACACCGCGACCATTCGAGCTCGTGTTTCTGGATCCGCCCTTCGACACAGACTTAGTACCCGAAGTGTGCACGCGCCTCGCAGGCGGCTGGCTCAAACCCGGCGCCTGGGTCTACGTCGAACATGCGGCGGAACGCGTACCAGAGTTGCCGGCCGGATGGCAGGTGCTCAAAGAGAGCCGCGCGGGGCGCGTGGGTTTCCGCTTGGTCACTGCCCCGGTTTGAACACAAACTGACTGCCCGGTATATATAGGTATTGAAGTGGAGAATTAAGACGATGGCCAGCATCCTCTACCCAGGCACCTTCGATCCCATCACCAATGGCCATGCCGACATCGTGCGCCGTGCCGCGCGCATGTTCGAGCGCGTAGTGGTGGCCATCGCCGCGAACCCGGGCAAGGCGCCGGCCTTCCCCCTGGAGACCCGCGTCCGGCTCGCCCAGGAAGTGTTGGCGGACGTGAAGAACCTGGAAGTGGTGGGTTTCACCGAACTCACGGTAGAGATTGCCCGCAAGCATGGACTCATCGCCATCCTGCGCGGCCTGCGCGCCGTGTCGGACTTCGAGTTCGAGTTCCAGATGGCCGCTATGAACCGGCATCTCGGTCCTGAAGTGGAGACCATCTTCATGACGCCGGCGGAGCAGTTCACCTTCATCTCATCGAGCCTGGTGCGGGAGATTGCCATCTTGGGTGGCGATGTATCCCAGTTCGTGCATCCTGCAGTCGAAGCTGAGCTCAAGAAGATCAAGCGCAAGTAGGACGCCTAAGATACATTCATGGCGCTCAAGATCATCGATACCTGCATTAACTGCGACGTCTGCGAGCCGGAGTGCCCCAACGGCGCCATCTCCCAGGGGCCGGAAATCTATGTCATCGATCCGGCCCTCTGCACCGAATGCGTCGGCCACTTCGATAAGCCCCAGTGCCAGCAGGTTTGCCCCGTGGATTGCATACCCCTCGATCCTGAGCACCAAGAGACTCGGGAAGAGCTGCAAGCGAAATATCTGAAACTCACCGCCAACAAATAGCCCGCGGGATACCCCCATGAAGTCACGTGTACTGTTGCTCTCGCTCCTCCTGGTCGTGCTGCCGGCGCTTGCCGCCGGGCCGAAACCGCCCGAGGCAGCGGTAGCCAGCGCCCATCCTCTCGCCACTAAGGCGGGCATGCAGGTTCTGGCGGAAGGCGGCAACGCGGTGGACGCGGCCATAGCGGTCAGCGCCGCGCTCTCGGTGGTGGAGCCCTATAGCTCCGGTATCGGCGGCGGCGGTCTGTGGCTGCTGCATCGTGACAGCGACGGCATGGACACCATGGTGGACGGCCGCGAGTACGCGCCGGGTTCGGCGAGTGCCGACATGTACCAGGACAAGAACGGCAACGTGATCCCCGGTGCTTCCACCGAAGGCCCCATGTCCGCGGCCATCCCCGGCGCACCGGCGGCCTGGGTATATATGGCGAAGAAGTATGGCCATCTGACCCTCGCTCAGGATTTGGCGCCGGCCATCGTGCTCGCGCGGGATGGCTTCCCCCTGGACGATCGCTTCCACGAGATGATCGCCGCCAAGCAGGATCTCTTGAAACGTTGGCCTGCCGCAGCGGCGGTGTTCCTGGATAAGGGCGAAGCGCCGGCGGTGGGTTGGATGTTGAAACAAGCCGATCTGGCCGAGACCTTCGAATTGGTAGCCAAGGACGGTGATGCGGGCTTCTACGCCGGCAAGCGCGCCCAGCAGATGGTGGATTCAGTGCGCGCCGCCGGTGGCATCTGGACCCTGGACGACCTGAAGCAATACAAGGTGGTGGAGCGCAAGCCCCTCACCGGCGATTACCTCGGCATGCACATCGTCTCCGCACCGCCGCCGTCTTCCGGCGGCGTGGTGTTGATCGAGATCCTTAACATCCTCGCAGGCTATGACCTGGCGCACATGGACCCGGTGACCCGGGAGCACCTGGTCATCGAAGCCATGCGTTACGCCTACCACGACCGGGCCGACTATCTCGGCGATCCGGATTTCGTGCAGATGCCCATCGAACGGCTCATCAACCCGTATTACGCTGCTGGCCTGCGCGCCACCATCCTGATGGACAAGGCCACGGCCTCCAGCGCGCTCACCCCCGTGAACCCGCCCCAGCTCGGCAACAACACCACCCATTACTCGGTGTTGGACAAGGACGGCAACCGGGTCAGCGCCACCGTGACCGTGAACTTCCGTTTCGGCTCCGGCTTCATGGCGCCGGGCACCGGTGTCACCCTGAATGACGAGATGGATGACTTCTCCTCCAAACCCGGCGTGCCCAACGGTTACGGCCTGGTGGGTAACTCAGCCAATGCCATCGGGCCCCACAAGCGTCCGCTGTCCAGCATGACGCCTACTTTCCTGGAGAAGAAGGATGGTATCGCCATCCTCGGCACCCCGGGAGGCAGTCGCATCATCAGCATGGTGTTATTGGGCGCGCTGGATTTCTTCAACGGCGGCGACGCCAAAAGCATTGTGACGCTGCCGCGCTATCACCAGCAGTACCTGCCGGACGTGGTGGCGTATGAAGACGGCGCCTTAAGCGATGCGGATCTCTCAGGCTTGCAGAAGATGGGTTACAGCCTCAAGGACCAGGGCCACTGGGGAAACATGCAGGCCATCACCTGGGACTACAAGAGCGGGAAAGTGAGCGCCGCCTCAGACCCGCGTGGCATAGGCACCGCCGAAGTCCATTGATCGATCGAGATAAAAAAGCCCCGCACTTCCAGGAGTGCGGGGCTTTTCATTTCAGGCGTTCATGCAGCGTTCGGGCTTTGCAGGGTTGTCTCTCGCAGTATCTCGAATCGCTTCTCCAGGAGCGCAAAACCACCGAACAGCACCAGGGCATAGAACCCGTCTCCCAGCAGCGTGTTGCCGAAGAAGGGTATGGCTGCCACATAGCAAGCCATGAGGCCTGCGAGATTCTTGGCATAGAGCAGGGCCGTACCATCCACCCAGACCCCGAAGTTAGTGACCAGGAAGAACAAGGTCGAAGCCACGACAGTGGTCCGGGCTATGTTCCATGCGCCGCAATGTGAACGCAGCCACAGGCCCAAACACGTGATCAGCGCGAAGCACCCGTATACCCATTCCATGTGCGAATAGAAGCCGATACAGAGATCGCTAAGCAGCAGCGCGGCGAAGGGCACCAGGAATGCCATGCGCCGGTCCGCGAACTGCGCGCCGCCGAACAGCGCCAGGGCATCGATGGGCACGAAGTTATATGGATGCGGGATCAGACGGCTCAAGGCCGCCGCCAGGATCATGGCCATCAAGACTTCATACCTGGGGTTCAGCATGGTGATCTCCCACCTCATGCTTGAGGCAGTAGGTCGCGAAACCAGAAAGACTCGCGGCACGCCGTCTCACCCAGGGTGAAGCGCACCGGCTGAGTGAAACAGGGTCCGTCGAAGACGAAGCTGTGGAACTCGCCATTCTCGCCGCAGGGATCCACGCTCTTCGGCAGGTCCGCCAGGAACGCCTCGTCGATGATCCGTCCGGCGAAGCCCGGATCGAGTTTGGCGGGATCCACGCAGACCACCACGCTCTTGAAACCCAGGTCGATGAACTCCCTCACCAGCTGCGCTGTATCGCGCCCCCAGAGCGGATACAGCCCCTGCATGCTGTGGGCATCCAGCAGCTTCTGTCGATAGGCACGGATGTCTTCCAGGAATAGATCACCGAAGGCTATCTGCTGCACACCGAGACCGCGGAAGTGTGCGAAGGCCCGACCCATCTCCGCTTCATAGTCCGCGTTGCTGCAACCCTTGGAGATGGAGACGGTGTACAGCGGCAGACCGAGGTTCTCGGCCTGCCGCTGCAACAATTCGCATCTCACCCCATGCATGCTGATCCGGTCGTAGTCGCGGGTCACCGTAGTGACCAGCGCTTCGACGCGGGACCCAGCTCTGCGCTGGAGCTCCCAGAGCACGAGGCAACTGTCCTTGCCACCGCTCCAGGAGAGCAGAGTGGAGTGAGCCACCGGCATATCCGCCTCGCTTACTGAGAGTGATATTCCAACTGCACGAATAGCGAGCGGCCGGCCATGTTGTAGCCGTTGGCGGTCTGATAGGTGCTATCCAGCAGGTTATCCACCCGCACCAGCACCGCGAAACCCGCCGCCAGTTCCCGATGCAGGCTGGCACCCAAGAGTGCGTAGCCGCCATCGGTAGTAGGGACGCCAGTGTTGAAGTCCACGTCGGTCCGCGACCCCGTCAGCAGCAAGTTCAGGCCAGCACTGGTCTTGTCGTCATGCCAGGTGAGACTGCTGGTGAGGGTGCGTCTGGCACGTCGCAGCAACCAGGTGTCGTTCACCCGATCCTCAGGGTTCTGCAGGATGGCCTGGTTGTCCCACACCCAGGCGCCGAAGCTTAAGGAGTAACCCACCTCGATGCCCTGTACCCGAGCCCGGTCCACGTTCTCGTTCTGACCGGCGAAGGGGTCAGCGACGGTGGGCTGGGGCTGGAACACGATGAGATCATCCAGATTGTTTTGGAACAGGCCCACGGTTAGCTGTTGATCCTCGCCGAGTTTCTGGCGCAGACCCAGCTCATAGTTGGTGGAGGTCTCCGGGCTGAGGTTCGGGTTGCCGTCGAAACCGAAGCGCTCCGCGGCGGAAGGAGCTCGGAAGCCGGTGCCGACACCCGCCGTGAGCTTGGTGCTGTTGGAGAGATCGTAACCGTAGTCCGCGTTCCAGGTGAAGTGGTTGCCGAACTCCTGGTCGTGGGTGTCGCGGCCCGCCAGTACCAGGCGCTGGGAATCCCAATCCAAGTCATCCTCGGCGTAGAGCGCATTCACCCGGTGCGACTCGTCATACAAAGTGCCGAAGGATTCCGTGGCGGTGTGTTCGTCTTCCGTGTAGAGGCCGAGGGTGAGCAACTGGTTGTCGCTCAAGGCCAGGTCGTTCTGCCAGTCCGCGGCGTTGCGCTGTGTGTGCACGAAGTCCGGTGCCGCCGGGAAGTTGAAGGTATCCACCTGTCCCTGGTCGATCTCATCCAGCATGTGACTGAGATCCAGGTTGCTGCGCCAGCCTTGCAGCGGATGGCCGCCCACGTCGAAGGATGAAGTGGCGTCCTGGAAATCCTCGTCCGCCGGCGCGGGCAGGAAGCTGGCGTCGGTGCCCACATACTGGGTGTTGCCCTTGCTCTGCCAGTGGTTGAAGCCGAGATCCACTCCGCCCAACTTGGTGCGGCCATAGGCCGTGAGGGTGCGGTCCTGGTTGCCGGTGTCCAGCGGGAAGCCTGCCACTGCCGGGAAACCGTCAGCGTGGTAGTCGTCGGCGGAAGCGCCGATGGAGGAATCGCCCTCGCCGTAGCCCACGTCGCCGCCGGTGTCATAGGTGCCATAACGGCCAGCGCCCATGTGCGCGTCGTACTGCAGGCCATGGGAGGCCTTCTTGGTGATGATGTTGATGACACCACCGATGGCGTCGGAGCCATACAGCGCGGCGCGCGGACCTTTCACAATCTCGATGCGTTCCACGTCGGTCAGGCGGATGTTCTGCAGCGCCGAACCGAAGCCATTGTCAGGATTGATTTTCACGCCGTCGATCATCACCAGCGTGTGGGTGCTGTTGGTGCCGCGCAGGAACAGCGAAGCCGGCTGGCCGGGGCCGCCGTTAGCGGCCGTATCCAGGCCCGCGTACTGGCTCAGTACCGTGGCGATGTCCTGGCCCTGGGCGAGCTTGAGTTGCTCGGGACCGATCACGATCACCGGCGCCACTTCTTGATCGGCGATCAGCGGAGTGCGGGTGGCGGTGACGGCCACCTGGCCGAGCTGGGCGGTGTTGGTATCTGTCGAGTCGTCGGCGAAAGCCGGGACGGAGATGAGAGCGAGCAGCGCGAAGACGCCGCCGAGACGTGGCGAAGATTGCATGAGTTTCTCCCTGCACAGCACGCCCGCTGTGCGAAACGCTTTTTAGGAAAGCGGCGTCGTGGGAAGAGATGGCGAGGGGAGCGAAGAGCGCGACCCGCGCGCATCGCCCACCGCAATGCCGACGTGGGAACCCCAATGGTTCCCTCCTTGAGGCCGGTCTCCGGGCTCGCGAGTGACCTCGAAGGTCCGATGTTCCCGCCTTCCCGCTTGCGCAGTGGCTTCGTGGAAACACCTTACTCGCCTACCGTTGCGGGGGCAGCGCCGGAATCTGACCGGCTTCCCGACGCCGCCGTGAAGCGGACGCCTAAAGGCGGGACGGACTGTAGTGGTGGCACCCAGGTGTGTCAAGGCTTGCCGCGCAGCGGCAAGCGGGACGGGCAGGACCTCTCTGGTTACTCGACAGGGATAGCGCGACTGTAAGGCACCGAAAAGAAAACGCCCGGCCAAGGGGCCGGGCGTGGTGCTCTCGATGAAGCGAAGCGCTATTGCAGCGTCGCCATCGCCGTACCGTTCTGGATGTTCTCGAACACCTTATGGGCCATGGCAGCCGCCTGCTTCTCGCCGGTGTCGAAGTCCTTGGGGTTATTGATCACGAACAATATCTTGTTGCCGCCCTCGAAGGTGCCGAGTTCTACTTCCAGCGCGTCGAAGCGCGGCGTGATGTCGCCGTAGAAGGAGCCGGCAACGAAGCCGTCAGCAGGACGGTACTTCGGCGGTTTGATGTTGCCTGAGAACAGGTTCTGTTCGCTCTTCTGGTCGGCGGCTAGGGCTGCAGCCTGGTCCGGATTTTTATTGGTCTTGTCGATCTTGACCAGGGCCACGGTGGTGTTGCTCGCGTCCTTGTAGGCGCAGATGCTGATGGGCGCGTCATCGCCGGCCATACGGTTGGCGGTGACGGTGGTGCCCATGATCTTGCTGGCATCATCGGCACTGAGTGCCAGGCAGGATGAGATCACCTTCTTCGCGTCGGGATTGGTGTCGCTGTTGTTGTCCGGCGAGCAGCCGGCGGCCAGGAGCGCTGCGCAGGCGGGCAGCAGCCAGAACAGGGTGCGGTTGATTCGGCTCATCGTGACAGGCCTCGTGATCTTAGGGTGGATTATGACAACGGCTCAGCTACTAAGGATACCGTATCGGCCCGCATCAGGGCAGTCGGTCCGCTGGCCGGATTCAGCCTGCGATGAATATCCGCCCGCCATCCCAGGGCAGGGCCCGGACTGGGGTGCGGTACAGCCGGGTCAGGTTCTCGGCATTGAGGGCCCGGTCTGCCACATCGAATAGCGATTCACCGTCGCCGAACAGCATCAGCACCGCATCGCAGAAGCGCGCCGCTAGGTTGATGTCGTGCAGGCTCATGAGCACCGCCCGGCCTTGGGTTCCCGCCAGGCTTTTCAGCTGGCCCAGTAGTGCCATCTGGTGCTGCAAGTCGAGCTGGTGAGCCGGCTCGTCCAGCAAGAACACCTGCGGGTCCTGCACCAGCACCGTGGCGATATCCAGGCGCCGCCGCTCGCCGCCGGAGAGAGCGGTCTGTACCCGTTGTTCCAGGCCTTCCAGCCCGACGTTCTTGAGGGCGCGACGCGCGATGGCTACGTCCGCGTGGGATTCCCAGCGCCAGAAATCCAGATGCGGATGCCGGCCGATGAGCGCTGTCTCCAGCACCGTGGCCGGCAGGCTGTCTTCTGGCTGCTGCATGAGCAAGCCTAGTCGCTGCGCCACGTGCCGGCGTGGTTGCGCCGATAGCGCAGCGCCGTCCAACAGCACTTCGCCCGTCGCAGGTGCGCGCAGTCCCGCGAGGGTGTGCAGCAAGGTGGTCTTGCCCACGCCGTTGCCACCCAGGAGGCCGATGCACTGACCGGAGGCGAGATCGAAGTCGAGGTCTCGGCACACGTATTTGCCGGCGATCTCGACACTCAAAGCCCGGGTCTGCAGTAAGGCCGCGCTCACAAGGGACCCCGCGCGCGGTTGAGAAGATACAAGAAGAGCGGCACGCCCAGGGCTGCGGTCACCACGCCCACCGGCAACTGCCGGGGTTCTGCCACGGTGCGGGCGAGCGTGTCGGCGAGCATCAAGAGGCAGCCGCCCAAGAGGGCTGCACCGGGGAGCAGGCGCCGGTGATCGCCGCCCGCCAGCATGCGGAACATGTGTGGCACTACCAAGCCCACGAAACCGATGGCGCCGGCTTCGGTGACGGCGATAGCCGTGAACAAGGAAGCCACGATGTAGATGGCGACGCTTAGGGGCCGTACTGCGATGCCGAGCGCTTCCGCCAGCGTCTCGCCGCGGGCCAGCACGTTGAGTTGCCGGGCGAAGGGCCAACAGACCGCGAGGCCGATCACCAGCATGATGAGCGCGAGGGAACCGCCGGACTGATAGGAGAAATCTCCCATCAGCCAGAAGATCATACTGTGCAGGCTGGCATCGGAACCCAGCACCAAGAGCAGGCTGATGAGCGCGCCCCAGCCCGCCGCCACCGCGATGCCTGTGAGCAGGAGTCGGGTTGGAGTCCAGCCGCCGCGACCGTGGGCGAGGGCGAACACCAGTAGGGTCGAGAGCAGGGCGCCGGCGAAGGCGCCACTGTCCACCCAGATGGCGGCGAGGCCAGCGAGGAAAGCACCCAGGGCGCCGACCGCCGCGCCGCCGGATACGCCGAGGATGTAAGGATCTGCCAAGGGGTTGCGCAGCAGCACCTGCATCAAGGTACCGGCGAGGGCCAGGAGTCCGCCCACCGCGAAGGCATTGATGCTGCGGGGCAGACGCAACTCCAGTACCACGGTGCGGCTCAAGGCATCGCCGCCGCCCGTGAGCACTGCCCAGAGTTCATGTAGGGACAAGGAGACACTGCCCACCGACAGTGAGAGGGTGAAGGCCAGCACCGTGAGTAACAGCAACACCGGCAACCACACCCATAGCGTAGGGCGCCGTTGCATCAGGCGGCACTCGCTCTATCTAACTTGAGTTGCATGGTAGGCCAGCCCCGTTCCGCTGCGGCCTTCGCCAGCACCTCGTCCGGGTTAACGGCCACCGGGTGCTCGACCTGCTCCAGCAGCGGCAGGTCATTGTGGGAATCGGAATAGAACCAGCGCTCCTCGGGTCTGGCATGCATCTGCTGCAACCAGGCTTGGAGTTTCTGTACCTTGCCTTCCCGGAAGCAGGGCACGCCTGCGACCCGGCCGGTGAAACGCGCGCCTTCACATTCAGGGTCTGTGCCGATCAGAGCGTCCACGCCGAATTCCATGGCGACCGGTGCCGTGATGAAGCTGTTGGTGGCGGTGATGATGACCAGCGTATGGCCCGCGTCCCGATGCTGTTTCAGCAGGGCGCGGGAAGTGGCTGGGATGCGCGGCAGCACGCTGTCCCGCATGAAGTCCGTGCGCCAGGTCTCGAGTTGCTCAAGCCTGTGGTCCTTGAGAGGACGCAGGCCGAAGGCCAGGAACTCGTGAATATCGAGGTCGCCGGCGCGGTAGGCGGCCATGTAGCGTGCGCCCTCGCGGCGGTACTCCTCCGCGTCCACCACGCCCTGCTTCACCAGGAAACGGCCCCACAGCGAGTCGCTGTCGCCGTCCAGCAGGGTGTGGTCCAGGTCGAAGAGCGCGAGTTTCAAGGGGTGCGAGCGCGGCTGCATAAGGAGCGAGGATTGTAACCCGCAGTAACGTCAGCTTTGCCGCGCTTGGGGGTTTATGGAACACTCGGGACCATGGGCATCCAGGAACACATGAACGAGCAGGCGGTAATCGACGCAGAGGGTTTCCGCGCCAACGTCGGCATCGTGCTCTGTCATGCGGATGGCCGTCTGTTCTGGGCGCGCCGCGTGGGCGGCCGCGCCGGCTGGCAATTTCCGCAAGGTGGTATCCATCCGGGCGAAACCCCGGAGCAGGCCCTATACCGCGAGCTCCATGAGGAAGTGGGTTTCGAGCCTTGGCAGGTGGAGCTCATGGCCAGCACCCAGGACTGGCTAAGCTACCGGCTGCCGCCCCGTTACCAGCGCCATGACAGCCTGCCCGTATGCATCGGCCAGAAACAGCGCTGGTTCCTGCTGCGCATCAAGGACGACGAGCCTAAGGTGCGTTTCGATCGGAGCGACACGCCGGAGTTCGACGACTGGCGATGGGTGGACTACTGGCATCCCTTGAGCGAAGTGATCTTCTTCAAACGTCGCGTGTATCGCGAGGCGCTCACGGAGTTCGCACCCACTCTATTCCCGCAAGGCGCGCCTCCTGCACCCGCGGTACGCCGCAGTCCGCATCGTCGACGTAGACGCTAAGCGCCGCTCTCAGCCGCGAGTTTCTCCAGGGCTTTTCCTGCTAGCCGGTTGATCTTCCAGTCCTCCATCATATTCGCGCCCAGGCTCTTGTAGAAGCCGATGGCCGGTTCGTTCCAGTCCAGCACCGCCCACTCGAAACGTCCGCAGCCGCGTCGTAGCGCCAGCGAAGCCAGATGCGCCAAGAGCGCACGTCCCACGCCCTTGCCCCGCAGTTCCGGTTTCACATACAGGTCTTCCAGATAGATGCCGGGTTTGGCCAAGAAAGTGGAGAAGTTGTGGAAGAACAGTGCGAAGCCCGCGGGCTTGCCGCCCAGTTCCGCGATCACGCATTCCGCATGGGGCCGCGCGCCGAATAGCGCGGTCTTGAGGTCCGCTTCTGTAGCCTGCACTTCGTGGGCGAGCTTCTCGTAGTCGGCGAGTTCGCGGATGAGAGAGAGGATCAAGGATACGTCCGCCGGTGCGGCGGGACGGATGCGGCAGGTCTCAGCCATGTGGGGCCCTCCTTACGAGGGCCCCATTATGTACCGATACTAGTCAGGAACTCTGTGCCAGATCGCGGTCCTGCGATAGGCCAGGAAGGTCAATTAAATTCGTATTCGAGACGCAACGCCAAGGTCCGGTTCGGTGCGCCTTTGTTCAGGCCGAACAGGTACGCGATGCTGTACTCCAACTCGTTGCCGCTGGAGCTCGCGATTTCGCCGTTCAGCGCCGGTCCGATCTGATGGGCCTCGTCGTCCGGGCGGTAGTAGGCCTCGAAGCCCGGCGCGAACATCGGGTTGAAGGCGTAGCTCGCGGCGTAACCCACTCGGGTCTCATAGTGGTGACTGGCGCCGCCGCCCAGTTCCTTCTCCCAGATCACGTTGAAGCGCTGGTCGATGCGGCCGATGCGTTTCTCGAACAGCGGGCCAAACTCCAACACGCCCGGTTCATCCGGCTGGGTGTTGTACTCGTAGGAAGCGAGGAAGCCCATGTCGGCCCAGTACTCGCCCTGATCCGTGAGTTGGAAGGTGTTTTCGAACTCGTAGCCCTGCAGCTGGTTGGCGCTGCCCGGCTCACGCTCGTAGCTGCCCACGTAGACTTCCGGACGCCACCAGGAAGTGAAGGAATGGGACACGGAGACCACGTAGGCCCGTTCATTGCTGAGTGCGTGATCCGCATCGAACTGCTGGTGGGAACGGAACTCGATCTCGCTCTGCCCCTCGGTGACGTAGGGGGAGTAGACGATGAAGTCATCGTCGGCCCTTGCCACGCCGGCGGCGGCCAGCAGGGAGAACATCAAGAACACACTCGACTTACGCATGGTTTTTCCTCAGGTCTCTGTCTCGTCGGGCCGAGCGGGGCCGGCAGGCCTCACGCCCATGTCTAGATTCTTCGATGGATCCGTCAGGCCGCGCGCGCGGCGGCGGCTTCCCGGTGGCGCTTACCCACCCAGTGCATGAGCGTGAGTATCACGACCAGGGTCACTGCATAGAACAGGAGCTGGATACCGGAAGGCCGCGCGGTGTAACCCACCAGCACATGCAGCATCTGTCCCGTGAGACTGCCCTGATTGAGGATGCCGGAGCTGTCCCACAGGTCCGTGCCCAGGGCCGGTAGCAGACCCGCTTGGTTCAGCAGGCTCGCGGCCTGGGCCGCCAGGCCCGCGGCGATCAACAGCACCAGCCAGCCGGTGACGTTGAAGAAATACTTGAGCGGGATCTTGAGCAGGCCGCGGTACAACACCACGCCCACCAACGCACCGGCTATGAGGCCGATGATGCCGCCGATGACCATGCTGAGGTGGCCGGTGCCGTTGGCGGCGAGGGCCCACAGGAATAGCACCACCTCGGAGCCTTCGCGCATCACCGCCACGAAGGTGATGACCAGGAGTGCAGTCAGGGGACGGTTGCCGCTCTTCACGGCGGCGCCCACCTGCTTCACGTTGTCGGCCAGTTCCTTGCCGTGGGAGCTCATCCAGATGTTGTGCCAGGCCAGCATGCACACCGCCGCCAGCAGGATGCCGGCGTTCAGCAGTTCCTGGCCGTTGCCGGCGAAGGAGCCGTTGATGACGTCGGCGAACATCGCCACCACCGATGCGCCCACCACGCCCAAGGCGATACCGCCGCTGACCCAGCGGCCACGGCGGGGGATGCCTCGCGAGGCGCCGAGCACGATGGCGACGATGAGTGCGGCCTCGATGACTTCACGGAATACGATGATGGCGGTGGCGAGCATGTGTGCTTATCCGGGTGATGGGTGCCGTGATTACTTCTTCGCGTCGCCGGCCACCACGTAGCCTTCGGATTCCTGGTGGAAATCGTTGAAGAAGCGGTAACGACCAGCCTTGAGCGGGCCGATGAACACCTTCACCTGGCCATGGGCCGGCACCACGATCTCGCGGGACAGGTCATAGCTCTCGAACTCTGCTGGCAGGTCGTCGTCGTTGATCACGTGCAGTTCCACCTTCACGTCGGCCGGTACCGCGATCTCGGCGGGGGCGAAGGCCTGGGACTTGATGTGGATCTCCACCGGCGCGTCGGCGGCCGAGACGGCGAAGGCGGTGAGGCCCAGGAGGGCGACGGCGGCTAAGGCGAGGCTGCGGGCCATGTGAGCTTCCTGTCAGTATGGAGTTAAATGAGATTAATTCTCATTTGCCAAGTCTAGCTCACAGAAATACAAATGACAATGATTCTCAATCGCAATTTGTTGTCATGCTGCCGGACCGGATCCAGGAATAAACCGGGATCCGGTTTTGTCCTTGGTGCCTCCATACGAGGTGGGGCATTTCGGCTTGAGTTTCGGGACTTTCCGCGCGCCTGCATGGCCGCGTCCTGGTTCAGAACGGTTTGACCACCACCAACAGCAGCACTGCGATGAGGATAAGGGCCGGCAGTTCGTTGAACACCCGGTAGAAGCGCGCACTGCGGATGTTGCGCTGCTTGCGGAAGTCCAGCATCAGCTTGTAGCAGAGCATGTGGTAGATGAGCAGCAGCACCACGAAGCCGAGCTTCAGGTGCAGCCACAGCGGCGCCGGCCACCACCAGCCGAGCATCAGCCAGGAACCGAACACCACGCTGCCGATGGCGCCCAGGCTCATCATCATGAACAGGCGTCGCTCCATCACCACGAAGCGCGCATGCCCGGGCGCGTCCTGGGTATCGGCGTGATAGACGAACAGCCGCGGCAGATAGAACAGGCCCGCGAACCAGGAGATCACGAAGAAGATATGCAGGGCCTTGATCCAGAGCATGAGCGGCCTCTTTATGTCGGGCACGGTAGGCGTTCGCCGCGCCAATCCTAGCATTGCCGGGCGGTGGCGCAGCCCTTGAGGCCCGCGTAACATTGCAGCATCCCTGGGGACTCTCGTCATGACCCGTCTGGTCGTCAAGCATCACCGTCCGCACCGTACTTGGGTGACCGCCACTGTCGGCACGCTCGCCGTACTGATCGCGGTATGGCTCGCCTTCGTTTACGGCGAGTACCGCGCCGGCTTCGACCGCCAGGCAGCAGTGGCGCTCAAGGATTCGCTGGACGACGCCCAGGAGCGGGCCGACGCCCTCAACGACCAGATCACCGCCCTGCAGCGCCAGCGCACCGTGGACCAGGACGCGCGCACTCAGGTGCAGGCGAGCCTGCAGGAGCTGCAGCGCAAACAAGCAGACCTTCAGGAAGAAGTGGCCTTCTATAAAGGTATCATCTCGCCGGGCGCGGGCGAGGAGGGCCTCCGGGTGCAGAGCCTGCGCCTGGTCAGTGACGGCGCGCCCAGGCTCTACCATTACCGGCTGGTGCTGACCCAGGTCCGTACCCGCGAACTCAAGATAAGTGGCAGCGTATATATGAAGGTATACGGTACCCAAGACGGAAAGCCCGTGACTCTGGACGCCCGCGACCTGTCCCCCAGCGCTAAGGGGCCCTCGGGCTTCGCCTTCCAGTATTTCCAGAGCCTGGAGGGCGATATGCTGTTACCCGAGGGCTTCACTCCCGGACGGGTGGAAGTGACAGCCCAGGAATCCGGCCACACAGCGGTGCAACAGAACTTCGATTGGAATGGCCTGAGCGGCAGCAATGCCGCCACATCGTAAGAGAGGCAAGACACATGTTCAGCGGCGACGACAAGCAGACACGGGCACGCATCGATACCTTGATCGGCAAGAACAGCCGTATCACCGGCGACCTGCAGTACAAGGGCGGCTTGCACGTGGACGGCGAGATCCGCGGCAACGTGCATGCCGAGGAAGGTTCCGATTCCATGCTGAGCCTGAGCCAGCACGGCACCATCCGCGGCCAGGTGAAGGTGCCGCACCTCACCATCAACGGCACCGTGGAAGGCGACGTGCACGCCGAGAAGCGCCTGGAGCTCGGCCCCGAGGCGCGCATCACCGGTGACGTGTACTACAACCTGATCCAGATCGCGGTGGGCGCCACCGTCAACGGCAAGCTAGTGCACAAGCCCGTGGCCCCTGCGCTCGCGGTGAATAACACCAAGAACAAGGCTGTCGGCGGCTGAAACTGAGGCCCGGCGTCGCTGGGTTATAATAGAGACATGGAAGCACAGACCCCGACAGATTCCCTGGTGTTCACCCTGGCCGCTGCCCGCAAGGTGCAGCAGCTCATCCAGGAGGAAGGCAATCCGGCGCTCAAGCTCCGCGTGTTCGTCACCGGTGGTGGCTGCTCCGGTTTCCAGTACGGCTTCACCTTCGACGAGAAGCTGGAAGAAGGCGATACCAGCGTGGTCAACGAGGGCGTGACGCTGCTGGTGGATCCCATGAGCTTCCAGTACCTGGCAGGCGCCGAGATCGACTACAGCGAGGGCCTGGAAGGCGCACAGTTCGTGATCCGCAATCCGAATGCCACCACGACTTGCGGTTGTGGGTCGTCTTTCACGGTCTGAGCTGAAAAGAATCTCGAGATGAAAAAGGCGCCAGAGGCGCCTTTTTCATTTATGCCGAATAGATAGCGCCGAGAACGGCGAATTTCCCCGCGCCGGTCACAGCGGGGAGGTTCCCGGCTTGGTGATTGATAGTGCGATAAGCAAGCCAAGCGAAGCCTGCCGCTTCCACCCAGGCGGGGTCGATGCCGATGGCGGCGGTGCTCTCCACCGTGGCGCCCGGCAGTTGTGCTTCCAGGCGTTTCAACAGGTGTGTGTTGTTGGCGCCGCCACCGCAGATGTACACATGCTTCACGCCGGAGGAGTGCTGCAGCGCCGCTTCTGCCACGGTGCGAGCCGTGAGTTCCGCGAGAGTAGCCAAGAGGTCCTTGGTCGCAAGCTTGCGCCCTGCCAGGTGCTTGTCGAGCCAGGGACGATTGAAGAGTTCAGGCCCGGTGCTTTTAGGCGCCGGCATACGGAAATAGGGTTCCTGGAGCATGGAGGCCAGCAGCGCTGCATCCACCTGGCCTGAGGCCGCGATCTTGCCGGCCGTGTCGAAGGGCTGCTTCAGTTCGTCGCGGCACACCATGTCCATGAGCACGTTGGCGGGGCCGGTATCGAAGCCCCGTACCTCGCCCTTGGCGGGCAGCAGGGTGATGTTGGCGATACCGCCGGTGTTCAGTACCAACCGATTCTCGGTCTCGCTGCCGAAAGCCACTTTGTGGAAGGCTGGCAAGAGCGGTGCGCCCTGGCCACCCAAGGCCACGTCGCGGCGGCGGAAATCCGCCACCACCGTGATGCCGGTGCGGGCGGCGATGATGTTGGGGTCCGCGATCTGGGTGGTGAAAGGATGCGCCTGGCGCGGCCGATGGCGGATGGTCTGACCGTGGCTGCCCACGGCCCGCACGTCCTTGGCATCGGTCTTGGATCCTTCCAATAGCGCCAATACTGCCGCGCCGAACAGCTCGCCCAATTCGCTGTCCAGGGAGCCTGCTTCATCCACGGGATCGCCCGAGTGCTGACCCAGCATGATGCGCCGGGTGCGTTCCTTCACGGAGTCGGGATAAGTCGAATAGTGGCTGGCGAGGATGCGCGGCTTGGGCTCGAATTCCATCAATACCGCATCGATGCCGTCCGCGCTGGTGCCGGACATGAGGCCGATGTAACGGTCGGCCATGGGGGCTCGATCAGTGGGCGATGGCGGTGGCGGGTGAGGTGCCGCTGCTATCTATGAGTTGCGCCAGCAGACTCTTGGAGGCCTGGTCGAAATCTGCCAGGTACTGGGTGGTCACCGGCGCCACGTTGGGCAGATCCACGGTGCGCGGGTTGTGCGGCACGCCGTTCACGTGCACCTCGAAGTGGAGGTGCGGGCCGGTAGCGAGACCGGTCATGCCCACGTAGCCGATCACCTGTTCCTGGTTCACGTGTAGGCCGGCGTGCATGCCCTTCTTGAAGCGTGACATGTGGCCGTACAGGGTGGCGTAGCCGCCGCCGTGATCGATCATGATGCACTTGCCGTAGCCGCCCTTCAGGCCGACGAAGGTCACGCGGCCGTCGCCGGCGGCGTGGATCGGCGTCCCGGTGGGCGCGGCGTAGTCCACTCCCTGGTGGGCGCGGGTGTAGCCCAGGATCGGATGCTTGCGGTGCAGGCTGAAACCGGAGGAGATGCGGCTGAAGCTCACCGGCGCGCGCATCAGCGCCTTGCGGATGCTCTTGCCATCCGGCGTGTAGTAGCCGCTCACACCATGGGGATCGGTGTAGCGCACGATCTTGTAGTCATGGCCGCCGGTCTTGAACTCGGCCGCCAGGATTGGGCCGTCCACGGTGGCGTGGCCGGCGCGCTGGATCTTCTGGTAAAGCACCGTGAAGCTGTCGCCGCTCTGGATGTCGTGGGCGAAGTCCACGTCCCAGGCGAAGATCTGGATCAGGTTCATGGTGGTGCCGTCGGAGAGGCCCGCGCGGCTGGAAGCGTCGAACAGCGAGTTCTCGATCACGCCGTGGGCGTAGGCGCTGGTGACGGTGGTGGGGATCTCGCTCACGGCGGCGCTGTAGCCGCCGTTGTCGCCGCGAGTCACGTCCAGCATGTGGGCTTCGTCGTACTGCATGCGCAGCGACTGGATGTGTGCGTCCGGCGTGTACGCCACGTGGATCACGTCGCCCGGCAGGATGCGCTTCAGGCGCTCGGTGCCGTGGCCCGTATCCATGATGGCGGCCAGGTCCGCGGGGTTCAGGTTACGGTCGGAGAAGAGTTGCGCCAAGGTGTCGCCGTTCGCCACCTTGAAGCTCGCGGTGGTGAGAATCGGCACCGGCGGGGCGATGCTCGCGGGAGCCGGAGAGGAGACGGGCACGGCGGCGGCGGTGAAACTCGCCTGGGCCGGCACCGGGTTTAGTACCTGGAACAGGACCGCTCCCACGGACGCGACCCCGAGGGACAGCCAATAACGGCGACGCACACGCAAACGCGCCTTCAGGCCTGGCTTATAATCGGCGCCCGATTCAGGAGACTGGTCCACGGCAGCTAAACCCCACTGGAAAGTGGCTAGACAGTAGCCGGTTACCAGTTTAGGGTCAATGCCTGAAGTTGTTCTAAGTCACTGAATATCGGCAAGATTACGTTACGAATTTGTAAATTTTCACTTTACATAGTCTGACTAGCCCGATTTTGAGGAGTGGCCCGATGCCGACCCCCGCCGAGCAGCTTGCGGAACTAAGCCGCGGCGCCGACGAGATCCTCCCGGATACCGAGCTGGCAGCACGGTTGAAGCTCGGCCGTGCCCTGCGGGTGAAGGCAGGATTTGATCCCACGGCACCCGACCTGCACCTCGGCCACACGGTGCTCTTGAACAAGATGCGGCAGTTCCAGGAGTTCGGCCATGAGGTGATCTTCCTCATCGGCGACTTCACCGGTCTCATAGGCGATCCCACCGGCAAGAACGTCACGCGCAAGCCGCTCTCGCCGGATGAGATCAAGGCCAACGCGCGCACCTACGAGTCCCAGGTGTTCAAGATCCTGGACCCGAAGAAGACCGTCATCGACTTCAACTCCCGCTGGACCAACGAGTTGGGCGCTGCCGGTCTGGTGCAGCTCGCCGCCAAGTACACCGTGGCGCGCATGCTGGAGCGGGATGACTTCAGCAAGCGCTACGGAGCCGGCGAACCCATCTCCGTGCACGAGTTCCTGTATCCGCTGGTGCAGGGTTACGACTCAGTGGCGCTCAAGGCCGACGTGGAATTGGGGGGCACCGATCAGAAGTTCAACCTGTTGATGGGCCGCCATCTGCAGGAGCATTACGGCCAGAAGCCGCAGATCATCCTCACCATGCCGATCCTGGAAGGCCTGGATGGCGTACAAAAGATGTCCAAGTCCTTGGGCAACTATATCGGCATCAACGAGCCGCCCAACGAGATGTTCGGCAAGCTCATGTCCATCTCCGATTACCTGATGTGGCGCTATTTCGAACTGCTGAGCTTCCGTCCCTTGAAGGAGATCGAGCAGTTCAAGATGGATATCGCCGAAGGCGCCAATCCCCGCGACATCAAATTCCTGCTGGGCCAGGAGATCGTGGCGCGCTTCCACGGCGCCGCCGCAGGCCGCGCAGCTCAGGATGACTTCATCGCCCGCTTCCAGAAAGGTGCCTTGCCGGAAGACATGCCGGAACTGGAGCTCAAGGTCACGGCGGAGGGCATCGGCATCGTGGAACTGCTCAAGCAGGCACAGCTCGTGGCCAGCGGCTCCGAAGCCAACCGCATGCTGGAGCAGGGCGGCGTGAAGGTGGACGGCGAGAAGGCCGAGGACCGGAGCCTGAAGCTCAAGGCCGGTGCCACCCATGTGTTGCAGGTGGGCAAGCGTAAGTTCGCCCGCGTCACCCTAAAGGCCGGCTGACATGGAACTGCGCGGCAAAAAGATCCTCCTGGGCGTGAGTGGCGGCATAGCCGCCTACAAGAGCGCCGATCTCGCCCGTCGCCTGAAAGAAGCCGGCGCCGAGGTGCAGGTGGTGATGACCGCCGGTGCCCAGCGCTTCGTCACTGCCCTCACGTTCCAGGCGGTCTCGGGTCGGCCGGTGCGCAGCGAACTCTGGGATGCGGCCGCTGAACACGCCATGGGCCATATCGAACTCGGCCGCTGGGCGGACCTGGTGCTGGTGGCGCCCGCCACCGCCGACTTCATCGCCCATCTCGCCAATGGTCTCGCCACGGACCTGCTCACTACGCTCTGCCTCGCCACCGAGGCGCCCATCGCTGTGGCACCGGCGATGAACTGGGCCATGTGGAACAACGCCGCCACCCAGGACAACTTGAGGACCCTGAAGTCGCGCAACGTGCGTCTCCTCGGCCCCACGGAAGGCGAACTTGCCGAAGGCGAAGTGGGCATGGGCCGCATGCTGGAGCCCGCCGACATCGTCACGGCCTTGAGCGAAGGCTCGCGCCCCCTGCTCGGTGTGAACGTGCTCATCACCGCCGGCCCTACCCGCGAGCCCTTGGACCCAGTGCGTTTCGTCTCCAACCGCAGCTCCGGGAAGATGGGTTATGCCGTGGCCCGCGCCGCCGCGGAAGCCGGCGCCTCGGTCACCCTGGTGAGCGGACCGGTGCATCTGGTCACGCCCCGTGACGTGATCCGCATCGACGTGGAGACCGCCGCCGAGATGCATGGGGCGGTCATGAAGCGCGTGAAGCAGGCGGACGTGTTCATCGCCGCTGCCGCGGTGGCGGACTACGCGCCCAAGCGCGCCGCGGTGCAGAAGATCAAGAAGAAGGGCGCCTCGCTGGAAGTGAAGTTGGCTCGCACCGCCGATATCCTGGCGGAAGTGGCAGCCTTGAAAGCGCCGCCCTATACCGTGGGTTTCGCCGCCGAGACCGAGAAGCTGGAGAGTCACGCCCGGGAGAAGCTCACGAAGAAAGGTCTGGACCTTCTGGCCGCGAACCTCGTCGGCAAGGGTAAGGGTTTCGACCAGGACGACAACGCCCTGACCCTCTATTGGAAGGGCGGGACGCTTGAATTCAGTAATGCGCCCAAGCTCGAACTGGCGCGACAGCTCATCCAGGTCATCAATACCCGTTATAAGAAGAGCTGACCATGTATATCGTCAAGGTGAAGCTGCTGGACCCCCGTATCGGCAAGGAATTTCCGCTGCCCCAACACGCCACTGCTGGTTCCGCCGGCATGGACCTGCGCGCCTGTCTCAAGGAGCCTCTAGTGCTGAAGCCGGGTGACACGGCGCTCATCCCCTCAGGGCTAGCCATCCACATCGGCGACCCGGCTTATGCAGCGGTGTTGCTCCCGCGTTCCGGCTTGGGCCACAAGCATGGCATCGTGCTCGGCAACCTGGTGGGTCTCATCGACTCCGACTACCAGGGCGAAGTGCTAGTGTCCTGCTGGAACCGGGGCCAGACCGAGTTCACCGTGAACCCCGGCGAGCGCATCGCCCAGATGGTGATCCTGCCGGTGGTGCAGGCCCAGTTCGAAGTGGTGAGCGACTTCGAGGAGAGCGAGAGAGGCACCGGCGGCTTCGGGCATTCCGGCAAGCACTGACAAAACAATCGCACATGCAAAAGAAAACGCCACCTTGCGGTGGCGTTTTCTTTTATGGCATCTGGCGCTCAGATCAATGGGTAGTCGCTGCCGGTGCTGGTGCCGGTCCGCCCATCAGTTCCTTGAAACGGGCGATGTCCGAGACGAACTGGGCCGTCATCTGCTGCTTGTGCTGCTGTTGAGCCAGGAGCTGTTGCTGGTTCAGGATCAGCTGCTGCTTGGCGCTGTCGATGTGTTTCTGCAGGTCCGGCGGAACCGGCTTGTTCTTTTGGGTGAGTTCGGAGGCACGATCCTGGAAGTCCGCCAGGGTGTTCTGGGCAGCGGTGATGCTGCCGTTCAGCACCGTGATCTGGGCATCGATGGCCGAGAGCTTGCTGTCGCGATCCCGCTCGATGTCGGGTACCGAGGTATAGGTGTCCAGCAGCACTTTGTCATGGGCATGGATCTGTGCGTCAGCGATGGCCTTCTGCTCGGCCTGCTTCTGTGCGGCGCTCTCCGCCGCGACCTGTTCCGGCGTCTTCTGAGCTTGCTGGACCTTCACCACCTGGCCCTGGGCATCGAGCTGTTCGCTCTGCTGAGAGGCGTATTCAGGCGGCACGCTGCTGCCGTATTGGGTGACGCCGTCCTTGTCCACCCACTTGTAGAGCTTGGTCTTGCTCGTGGTGCTGGAAGCGGCATGGGCTATGCCGGCCATGGCTAGCATCAGGAGGGTGAACAGCAGGACCTGCTTGCGTGCGCGCATGGTGAGCACCGTCATCTATTCGGGATATGGAAAATTATAGCACTCGGGCCTGCGAAGGGACCCGCACAGGGGTTCAGCGCGCAGCGCTGAACGGGCATACACGACGTATGCCCTGGGCTTGACCGCGGAGCAGGCAAGCGCCCTCTAAATCAGGCCCCATATTCCTTTCGATAAGCCTCGATGGCGGCGAGGGAAACCTTTAGGTCGGCTTGTGTCGCGACCCAATCCCGCAATTCCTCAAGACGCACGATGGCGGCCACCTGCATGCCATGTTCCTGTTCCACTTCCTTCACCGCGGAGAGGGCACCCTGGCCCCGTTCCTGGCGGTCCAGGGCGATGACCAGGCCCACCGGCGTGGCGCCGGCAGCGCGGATGATGGAGACCGCCTCGCGCACCGCCGTGCCGGCGGTGATCACATCGTCCACGATTAGCACCCGGCCCTTGAGGGGTGCGCCCACCAGTTGGCCGCCCTCACCATGGTCTTTGGCTTCCTTGCGATTGAAGCAGTAGGGCAGGTCTTTGCGATGGTGCTCTGCTAGGGCCGCGGCAGTGACCGTAGCCAAGGGGATGCCCTTGTAGGCGGGGCCGAACAGCATGTCGAACTTGATCCCCGAATCCACCACCGTCTGCGCATAGCTCCGGCCGATCGCCGCTAAGGCCGCGCCGCTGTTGAAAAGCCCGGCATTGAAGAAGTAGGGACTCTTGCGCCCGGACTTCAAGGTGAACTCGCCGAAGCGCAGCACTTGGCGCGCCAGGGCGAACTCCAGGAATTGGCGTTGGTAGTCTTTCATCGGACATCCCATGGCAAGGATTTTCGTCGGTTATGATACCGGATATGCGCATCATCACTATCAACGTCAATGGCGTGCGTTCCGCATCCCGTAAGGGCGTGTTCGAGTGGCTTAAGAAGCAACGTGCCGATATGGTCTGCCTGCAGGAGACCAAGGCCCAGGAAGACCAGCTCACGGATCCCATGTTCCGCCCTGATGGGCACCACAGTTTCTATTTCGACGCCAAGAAGAAGGGTTATGCCGGTACGGCCCTGTATTCGCGCCAGGAGCCGGACAAGATCATCAAGGGTTTCGGCGTCAAAGAATTCGACGATGAAGACCGCTATCTCGAAGCCCAGTACAAGGGCCTGTCGGTGATCTCGCTGTATCTGCCCTCCGGTTCCTCCGGTCCTGACCGCCAGGCATCGAAAGACCGCTTCCTCAAGGTCTTCATGCCGTACCTGAAGTCCTTGCGCAAGAAGAAGCGCGAGTACGTAATCTGCGCCGACTGGAACATCGTCCACAAAGAGATCGACATCAAGAACTGGAAGAGCAACCAGAAGAACTCCGGTTGCCTGCCCCACGAGCGGGCCTGGCTGGATGAACTGTTCGGACCGGCCGGTTACGTGGATGCCTTCCGCGTGGTGGATCAGCGCGCGGAGCAATACACCTGGTGGTCCAACCGCGGCCAGGCCCGTGCCAAGAATGTGGGCTGGCGCATCGATTACCAGGTGGTCTCGCCGGGTCTGCGTGACAAGATACAAAAGGCCGTCATCTATAAGGACCAGCGCTTCTCCGACCACGCGCCCCTGATTATGGACTACGACCTGTGAACAGCATGCTGCGGCGCTGGCGTGAAGCCTTCGCCGCCTACGGGAACCCCAAGCTGCGCGGCATGCTGTTCCTGGGTTATTCCTCGGGCCTGCCGTTCCTGATGGTGCTCATCATCCTCGCCGCCCGCCTGAAGCAGGATGGCATCGACCGCAGCACCATCGGCTATTTCTCCTGGGTCGGGCTAGCCTACTCCCTCAAATTCTTCTGGTCGCCCTTCGTGGACCGGCTGCACCTGCCGCTGCTCGGGAAGCTCGGCCGTCGTCGCAGTTGGATGTTGTTGTCGCAGTTCGGCGTGATGGTGGGTCTCACGGTGATGGCCTTCGCCGATCCTGCTGCGGATCCGGTGCGCATGGCGCTGTACGCCATCTTCACCGCCTTCTTCGCCGCCACCCAGGACATCGCAGTGGACGCCTACCGCATCGAGGCTACCGGCACCGAGTTGCAGGGCGCCATGGCGGCGGCATATCAGACCGGCTATTCCGCAGCGCTCATCAGCAGCAAGGCTGGCGCGCTGTTCACCGCCGCGGCCCTGGGTTGGACCACCGCCTATTGCCTGACCGCTGCATTGATGTTGGTGGGCGTGGTCACCACGTTCTTGATTGCCGAGCCGGAAGCCAGCGTCGACCGGGGTGCACTGGCACGGGAACAGCGGGTGGTGGATTTCCTGGAAGGCTCGCGGCATTGGCCGGAACCCATCCGTCAGGCCACGGCCTGGCTCATCGGCGCAGTGGTCTGTCCGTTCATGGATTTCTTCGCCCGCAACGGCTGGCGTGTGGCCCTGCCGATCCTGATGCTCATCGTGCTCTACCGCCTGAGCTACATGAGCATGGGCGTCATGGCCAATCCCTTCTACTTGGACATGGGTTTCAGCCTGGCACAGATCGGCTGGATCACGGGTATCTACGGTGTGATAGTCACGCTCTGCGGCGCTTTCATCGCCGGCGCCCTGGTGGTGAGTTGGGGCACCCTGCGCGCTATGCTGGTGGGATTGGTATTGCTCACCGGCGCGAACCTGTTGTACGCGTATGTGGCCGGCGTGCATCCGGGCCTGGCCTGGTTCGCCGGTCTCATCACCGTGGACAACATCGGCAACGGTATCGCAGGCACGGCCTTCATCGCCTATATGTCTTCCCTCACCAGCCGCGCCTATACCGCTACCCAGTACGCCCTGTTCGGTTCGCTGTGGAGCGTGCCCACCAAGTTCCTGGCGGGATTCTCAGGCTCGGTGGTGGACGCGACGGGCTACGGGCCGTTCTTCACCATAACCGCGCTCTTGAGCGTGCCGGCCCTACTGCTCATCATCTGGATGCTGCGCACAGGCTCAGGCCAGGCCCAGCCGGTGGGCACTTCCGCTTAGTGTAATTTGGCGCCCGCGGGGGCGGACTTGACCGGCGTCGCCACCGGCGAGGCGTGGTGCAAGATCATGCGCCAGCCGTCGCTCGTCAGCTGATAGATGTTGGTGGCCACCGCGGGTGGCCGTTCGACGTTCTCGCCCGGCACCGTGATGTGCTCGTGCAGCACGTGGATGGCGAGCAGGGCATCCTGGGTGCGGCTCACTTCGCCCAAGCGGAACTTGAGCGCGCCGCTGTTGCGGAAGATGTCGGCCCAGCCGGCCCGCACCGCCTGTTGGCCACTGATGCGCGGCCCCACCGGATGCACGCAGGTGACCGTGTCCGAGTCGAGCCACACCGCCATCATTGCCTCCAGGTCGGTGTTGGCGAAGGCGGTGTAGAATGCAGTCTCTGCTTCATCCGGCGTGGCGAACATCGTCGAACATCCTAGGCGAAAGACCCGCCGACGATAGAAGAAAGCGCCACGCCTGCCAAGTGTCGAAGCCATGATCGGAAGCCCCATGCCCGCACGCCACGCCGTCTGCCGCCTGGATGAGATAGCCGACCCCGGTGCGCGCGGCTTCTCTTTCCCCGGCGCGCTCATCCCGGACGAGTGGTTCCTGGTGCGCCACGGCGAGCGGCTGCGCGCCTACCGCAACCTCTGTCCGCATGCGGGACGTTTCCTCAACTGGAAAGAGGATGCCTTCCTCACCAAGGACCGGAGCCTGATCATGTGTGCCGGCCACGGCGCGCTGTTCGATCCCGCCAACGGTCATTGCGTGGCGGGCGCGGCCTTGGGCCACTCGCTGGAGGGCCTGGAGGTGGAAGTGCAGGACGGGATGGTGCTGGTGGCGATGCCGCCGGACGACGTGCCACAGGGGACCTAAGCCGCTCACAGCGCAGCTCGACCAAGTCTCCCGTCTTCCGAGGACTAGCGGTCGAAGTTATCCAGTGGATTCGCCCACATGCCGCGGTCGCCTTCGTCGACGTCCGTGGCGTAATCCTCGCGCTCCACGTCCATGGAGCCGGACCAATCCTCGGGTGCTTCGGTGGGCGTGGGTCGCAGTTCCTGCCAGGAATCTGCGTCCATCTCCTCCACGGTGCCGTCGAAGTACTGCACCTCTACGGTGCCATCATCCGGGTCGATGGCGACCACTTCGAAGGACTGTCCTTGTGCATTCGCATACCAATCGCCCACCCGCGGCGGATCGACCGGTTCCTGATCCATGATGTTTTCCATAGCCCCGACCCATACTGCTGTTGCTGTTGCGGTACGAGCGGCTCGGAGAGCGGCATCTTTTTTTGGTGGGCGCGGATCCGTCCGCGTCTTTTGTGGTTGGTAGCCGCAGCACGGGCTGCTCTCACCATTGTTATAGGACTAGAAACCCGGCAGTGCAAGCCGCCCCCGCATGCGTATATGCTCCACGCTGAGAACCGGGTCACAAATCACGCGTAGCCCGGTGTAATGGCTGGAGTTTCGGGAGACGAGATGACGTTGGACAAGGTATTGAACATGTTCGTGGTGCTGCTGGTGGTCATCGATCCCGTCGGCGTCACCCCCGTGTTCGGCGCCCTCACCCGCGGCGGCGGCGAGTCGCACCGGCGGCGCATGGCTTTCAAGGGCACGGCACTGGCGGCTGCCATCCTGCTGGTGTTCGCCTTCATCGGCGACTGGCTGCTCACCACGCTGGGTATCACCCTGCCGGCCTTCAAGATCGCCGGCGGCATCCTCTTGTTCCTGATCGCCCTGGACATGGTGTTCGCGCGCCAGTCCGGCGGCCGCTCCACCACCGGCAAGGAGCAGGAGGAAGCCCGCCACAAGGAAGACATATCCGTGTTCCCGCTGGCTTTCCCGCTGATCGCGGGGCCCGGCGCGCTCACCACCATCCTGCTGATGGTGGGCGAGGGCCGCGGTAACCCACTCTACTTCGGCGCCATGATCGGTGTGCTATTGGTCATATTGACGCTCACGCTGGCCTGCCTGCTGGTGGCGGGGCGGCTCATGAAGTTTCTGGGTGAGACCGGCGCCAACGTCATGGACCGGTTGTTCGGCGTCATCCTCGCTGCACTCGCCGTGCAATTCGTCATAGACGGCGCGCGCGCCGTCTTTTTACCTGGCGCTTAAGGACAAAGACTGGCATCCCGCCGACATCGGTTCCGGCCCCTCCCAGGGCCGGGCCATCTTTGGCGTGCCAAAAGTGACCAAAAGCGCTCTCCCGGAGCGCGGGCCGCGGAAGCCGCGGCGTCCGTGCGCTTCTCGCTCGCTACGGGGTAAGAGGAAGAGATGCGAGTCCTTGCTGCCAAGGAATCAGTTTTTCGGTGTATCCCAGGATCTGAGTGCTTCAGGTTTGGGCAGGACCTTCGGCGTTGGTCCGCTCATCGAATAGACTTCCAGTCCAGCAAGCAAGTCACCCTTGGCAAAGACGAAGACGCCATAGCTTTCGACTTCGTTATCCGTCCAATAGAAATCCGAAAGGATATCTAGCCCGGATTCGTCGGGCTGCTTGCCATCGATGGAAAAATTGACGCTGGCGCAGCCGCATCCACAACGGGAGACGATGCGGGCATCTTGCAATTGGCGACGGAAGCTTTCTGCTTTTGGTACGCCATGAGCTAGCAACCACGCGACAAGGGTTTGTTCCTTGTCGGTAAGCGGTCTGACCTCGGGGATCGTACCGGCGCGATTCTTCGCCACGGAGCAGGACTGCCAGCCTGAATTACTGGTTGGAGCCTGAGTACGGCGTCTTGGCGGTATCGCCGCCGTTCTTCAGGTAATCGGACCACTTGGCATCTTGCTGGGCCGTGGCCGTATCTCCCAGGGCCGTGTCCGCCTGCTGCAGCGAGTCGAAGTTCCGCGCCGAACGCGTCGCATCGTTCATCCACAAGCGTATATCTAGGCCGCGCTGCAGGTGGTCCCGCGCGCCTTTCCAATCCTGCTGGCTCATGAGCAGTGCGCCCCATTCCTCATGCACGGCGGCAATGCCGGGCCGATAATAGGCGGCTTGGTAGTGCTGCAGTGCGTCGGCGTAGAGAGCCGGCGCCTTGCTGGGATCGACCAAGGCCTGGAGCCGATCCAGGCGCGCTTGTTCCAGATCGCCCGTAGCCGCACCAAGCTTGGTCACCCATTGGGCTGCATCGGGAGCCTTGGCATCGAAGGCGGCCTGAGCACGGGCGAATAACGCTGCGCGTTTCACTTCTGCTGCCGCACCCGCGTCAGCCCGTAATGCGTCCAGGAGCGTGATGGCCGAGACCGGGTCCTTATCCAACAAGGCTGTATAGGCTTCCAGTAGCGTGAGCTGCGCCGGCAATCCCGCTACTGGATGGCTCGCCAACACGGCGCGCGCTTGCTTGATCTCGTCCCGGGCCGCGGTCACGTCGCCCTGTTGTAAGGCGGCATCCGCCAAGTCCGTCAGGGCATCCGCCTCGTGTTCCTGGTCGTCCACGCTGCGGTATTCCATGAAGGCGCGGCCGAAGAAGCTGCGAGCTTCGCTGTAGCGGTTGTCGTCATAGGCGGCCATGCCGCTGGCCATGAAGTTCTGGGAATCGCTCACTACCGGCGGCGGGATCACGGGCTTGCTGCCGCAAGCCGTGAGCAGGGCGGTGCAGAGGGTCGCGGATAGGAGACCTGCGTGTTTCATCTATGCATTCACGGAGGAGGTTGTACAGGAGTCAGCGTCGTCGTCGGCTTCTTCGCCACGGACGAAGAGATGGGCCAGGTGTTATCGATGGCCCGCAGGGTGGCATCGGTCTCGTCCAATATCACGCGGGTGCGGCCCACCATGTCCGGCAGGGCCTGCAACTGGGTGTTGACCGTGCCCATGGTGGTGTTGAGTTGGGTCACCAGCGTATGGGTCTGGGCCATGAGCCCCGGCAGGTCAGCCGAGGCGGCGTTGGCGTTCTTGATCAGCGGCTGCAGTTCCGCGAGACGCGCCTGGGCCTGCTTCAGGGTGTTAGTGAGGTTTTGCAGCGCGGCGTTGAGGTTGGCGCTGCCCTCAGGCGAGGCGAATTGGTTGGTGATGACCTTGAGGTTGCCGGTGAGCGCAGCCATGTTGTGCACGATGGCGTTCAGGTCTTCGGGGCTGATGGAGTGGGTGAGCTGGTTGATCTGCGCCAGCGAGGACTTCACGTCCTGCAACACCGGCTGCACCTGCGCCAGCATCTGGTCCACCGTCATCGGTGTGGACATCACCACATCCGAGTCGTTGGGGATCATGGGCTTGTCCGGCGAGCCGGCCTTGATGCTGATGGCGGCGTTGCCGATCACCGAGAGCTTGCTGATCTCGGCGGTCGAGTCGGTGCGGATGAGCTTATGGAAGCGCTCCAGGATGGTCATGGTCACGGCGATGCGGTTGTCCGGGCTCAGGCTCAACTCGCTGACCTTGCCCACTTGCAGGCCGTACACCATCACCGGCGTGTCCTTGGTCACGCCCTGGGCGTCGGTGATGACCGCATGCAAGGTGAACTTGGGGGCAAAGAAGTCCTCGGTCTGGCGGTTGAAGGCCACCGTCAGGAACAGCAGTAGGATGGCGAGAAGCACGAACACGCCCACCAGCCGTTCCCGCACGGTGTAGCTCAGGCGGTGAATGTAGTGGACTTGTTCTTTCTCGGCCACGAGCTTCGCTCTCTTAATTTAGCTCTGAAAAATCCATCCCAGGATCTTTCAGGGTCGTCGAGCCAGGAGCAAGTCCTGGCTCTCCTTCGCCGGATCAAACACTGGGTGCTTGATTCGCGTGCGGTGCATCCGTGCACCGCAAAAGCCAAAAATCCATCCGCCCATGTCAGGCATCGCTGTCGAGGAAACCTTTCACTTCGGCCTGCTTCGAGGCGGCGAAGGGCTTCCAACCGTCGAAGCACCCTACCCAATCCGGGTGCAAGAACACGATCTTGTCCGCATGCCGGCGCACGAAGCCCAGGTTGTGGGTGGCGATCAGGATCGCCAATCCCCGTTCCGCGGTGAGCTTCTGGTAGACCGACGCCTCGCGTTCGCGGCAGGCGGAATCGGTCATGTGGAACGGTTCGTCCAGGAACATCAGTTCCGGCGACAGCATGAGGCAGCGGGCGATGGCGAGCAAGAGCCGCTCGTGCTGGTTGAGGTAGGCGGGCAGCAGGTCCTGACGCCCGGGATAATCGAGGGACTTCAGCACTTCCTGTGCCGTCGCCGCCACCTGGGTGGCGGTGCCGAGCCGGTGGTACATGGCTGGTAAGGTCACGTTGATGAGCCCGTTCACCACCGAGAGCAGCGGCGCACCTTCACCGATGTAGGCGGCGCGCAGGCGCAGGGCGCGCCAGGCATCGGTATCGAGTTTGAGCGCATCTTTGTCCAGCAGTTTGAGCGCCCCGGAGGCAGGTTTGTCCAAGGCCGCCAGCGCGCGCAGGAACGCGGTCTTGCCGCCGCCGTTCGGACCTACCAAGCACACGATCTCGCCGGCATGGACCTCGATGGATAAGGGATGGCCGAAGGCCTGGCCGTCGTCGTGACGGGGCTTGAGCTCACGGGCCTGCAGCAACAGCGCCGCGGCTTTCATGACACCACCGCCAGGAGGCCGTCGGCGAAGAACACCAGCACCAGGCTGGTGACGATGGCGCGTTGGGTCTGCTGCGGCAGCTCCGTGGGGGAGCGGCGCGCCTTAAAGCCGTGATAGCAGGCGGTGCCGGCGATGATGATGCCGAACAACAGGTTCTTGAGCGCGAACAGGCCCACCAATTTCGGGTCCACGGTCTCGGCCATGCGCTTCAACTGGTGCAGGTTGGTGGTGCCGGACACCAGGCTGTTGATGAACACGCCGCCGAACAGCGCGATGCCGGCGAAGTACACCGCTAGCACGAACTGCGAGATGGCGGCGCCGATGATGCGCGGCGTGACGAAGAACTCGTTGACGTTGATGCCCAGGAGTTCCAGGCCTTCCACTTCACCGCGCAGGTTCATGTTGCCCAGGTCCACGGCGATGGCGGAGCCGGAACGGCCGATGAGCACGATGGCGGTGAGCAACGAGGACAGCTCGGAACCGATGATCTTGTCCAGGAGCGTCGCTACGTCGGATTCGCTGCCGAGCGCTTGGGCCAGCTTCAGCATCTGCGAGGTCATGGAGAGGCCGACGGCGAGGCTGAGGAAGGTGACCAACGGCAGTGCATCGAGTCCCGTGAAGATGATCTGGCCGTAGACGTTCTGCAGGGTGGCGCGGTTGAAGACCCGGCCGCGCCGCGCCCAATCGCGGAAGGCGCGCAGCACGAACACCGTGAGGTCTACCACGTACAGGCCGCTGTCGATCAGACGTCGGCCGATCCAACCGCTGACGCCGCCGAATCGGGGGGCTCGTGCCTCCGCCATGCCGTGATCCTCGCCCTGTAGGAGCCTCAGACTAGAAGATGCTCGCCGATGCCGCAACCGTGGTGCGTCAGGCCCGGCGCGTGAACACCAGGTCGAAGACCTGGTGGCCGAGCTTCAGGCCGCGGCGCTCGAACTTGGTCTCGGGGCGCTCCGCCGGGCGCGCCACGTAGCCGCCGTCTGTCGCGCTGTTCTGGAAGGGCGGGCAAGCGCTCAGCACTTCCAGCGCGTGCTGGGCATATTCCTCCCAGTCCGTGGCGAGCTGTAGCGTGCCCGCAGGCTTCAGTTTCTGTGCGAACAATAAGGCTGACTCCGGCTGCAAGAGCCGGCGCTTGTGGTGGCGCTTCTTGGGCCATGGATCCGGGAAATAGATGAGGATGGCATCCAGGCTCTGATCCGGGAGGCGTTCCCTGAGAGCCGGCATCACGTCGTCGTCCAGCACTCTTATGTTGTCGATCCGGTCCGCCTCCACCGTGAGCAGCAGGCGTCCCACGCCGGGACGATGCACCTCGGCTCCCAGAAAATCCTGTTCCGGATGCCGGCGCGCCAGTTCCGCCAGGTTGTGCCCGTCGCCGAAACCGATCTCCAGGGTGCGTCTAGCATCGCGGCCGAACAGGGCGCGGAAGTCGATGGGGCCCGCCGGCAGGCAATACCGCGGCAGCACTTCCGCCAGGGCGCGCTCCTGCCCGGGCGTCATCCGGCCCTGCCTCAATACGAAGCTGCGGATGCGGCGGAGCGGGGTGACTTCGTTCATCTATATATGTGGATCAGAAGAACAGGCCGTCCAGGGGAGAGGAGGCGGAGCCGAAACGCTTCTTCGGTATGCGTCCCGCGAGATAGGCTTCGCGGCCCGCCTCGATGGCCTTCTTCATGGCCGAGGCCATGAGCACCGGATCCTTGGCCAGGGCTACCGCGGTGTTCATGAGTACGCCGTCGCAGCCCAGTTCCATGGCGATGGCGGCGTCAGAGGCCGTGCCCACGCCTGCGTCCACCAGCACCGGCACCTTGGCCTGCTCCACGATGGTGACGATGTTATAAGGATTGCGGATGCCTAAGCCCGAGCCGATGGGTGCGCCCAGCGGCATCACCGCCACGCAGCCCAAGTCCTCCAGCTTCTTCGCCACCAAGGGATCGTCGCTGGTGTAGACCATCACCTGGAAACCGTCCTTCACCAGGATCTCGGCGGCCTTGAGAGTCTCACTTACGTCGGGGAACAGGGTCTTCTCGTCTCCCAAGACTTCCAGTTTCACCAGCCTGTGCCCATCTAGGAGTTCGCGGGCGAGGCGGCAGGTACGTACCGCATCCTCGGCGTTGTAGCAGCCGGCGGTGTTGGGCAGGAAGGTGTACTTGGAAGGTGGCAGCACATCCAACAGATTCGGCTCTCCGGGCTTCTGCCCTAAGTTGGTGCGGCGCACTGCGAAGGTGACCATCTCAGCGCCGCTCGCTTCCACGGCACGGCGGGTCTCGTCCATATCCTTGTACTTACCGGTGCCCAGCAGGAGGCGCGAGCGGAATTCACGGCCGGCGACCGTGAAGGTGTCGGGGGCACGAGAAGGCGTCTTGATGGCGGTGTTCATATTTGTGATGGTCTTTAGAGTGGTGCAGCGGCTACTTCAGCCACCGCCGATGGCGTGCACGATCTCGACCTTGTCCCCGTCCTTGAGCTGGCGCTCCCCATGGGTACTACGGGGCACGATCTCGCCGTTCACTTCCATGGCCACCCGGGCGCCGGTCAGTTCCAGGCGTTCTAGGAGCTGGCGCGCGGTGAAGCCCGGAGGCAGGTCGGTAGGCTGGCCGTTTACGTGGAGCAGCATGGGCTTAAAGGGCCTTCAGGCGAAAGACGCTGATTTTACCGCAGTGCCGCCTGGCGGCCGCCTTGGGGCCTTTGACAGCCCGTCGCCCCCCATTAGAATGGCTGTCCCGTGCGGGTGTAGTTCAATGGTAGAACTCCTGGTTCCCAACCAGATAACGTGGGTTCGATTCCCATCACCCGCTCCAAAATTGCCTGTATCCGGTAGGTCTTTTCCAGCGATATCCGTTCTTTTTCGCTCGCCGCCGATGAAGCAGCGCTTCGCCCTGCCGGCTCGCCCAGGCGCAGGAAACTTCGCTTCTCGAACTATTTTGCTTAATCCGCCGGGACCGATTCGTCGGATTTCTGCCGCCCAATCAATGAGTTCCATCGGCGTGGCTTGCGCTATGCTGTCTCTAGGGCAGGTCGCCTAAGGGTGGCTTGCCGGAGAATCGTTCTAGCGGAGAGGGATGTCCGCAACATGCCTGATGTATCAATGATGGGCCCGATGCCAGAGACCCCCGAAACCCGAACGCAGGTGAAGCTCTTGCGTTCGGAGTCCTGGTACATCGCCGCTGCTGCAATAGTCGCGGTGCTCACCCTCGTGATATGGGCCACGCCCCTGGCCGGACTCCTGCCACCCGCATGGTTGCTCACACGGCCGTTGAGCGCCGCCGGTATGTTGCTCGCCGCCGCTACTGCCTGGATATCGCTGGAGCCCGCCCCATCCTGGCGGCGCTACGGACTGTTCGCAGGAGCGGGCTTGCTGTTGGTCCTGGGTATCCTCGGCTTGACCGGGCAGCTGCCGGGCGGCGGCACCTCGATGTCGCCTCAGAGTGGTTTCGGCTTCTGCCTGCTCGGCCTGCTCCTGCCGGTGAACTACGCCTACCGGGGACCCGCGCGCATGGCTGCGGATGTGCTCACCTTGGCGCTGGCCCTGTTCGTGCTGGTCATGCTGATGGGCTATCTATTCGCCTCCAGCGCCGTCTTCGGCGACGTCTCGGCCATCCGTATCCCCTTCACCAGCTTCGCCTGCTTCTTTCTGTTCGTGACCGTGATGATCATGCGTCGCAGCAGAGGCGGCATGCTGGCGGTGCTGAGCGGCGACCGCATTGGCAGCCGCATCGTGCGGGTGGCAATCCCTCTGGCCCTCACCCTGCCGCTGATGCTGTCCCTGGTGCGCGCCTATGTGGTTTCCACCGGGCTCCTGTCGCCGGCCTATGCCAGCGCCGTATCCATCTCCTTCATCTGCCTGTGCGTCACCTTGCTGGCCCTGCTCATGGGCTGGCGCATCAATCGCCTGGAGCGCGAGATCCGCGACCTCCTGCAGCATCAGGCCGACGCGAAACTGGAGGAGAGCGAACAGCGCTACACAGACCTGGTGGAGCAGTCCATCAGCGGTTTCATGGTGCGCCGGCCGGACGGGCGACTGGCGCTGGTGAACGAGGCTTATCGCAAGATGACAGGCTATAGCCGCGAGGAGCTGATGCAGCTCAAGGCCCGCGACCTGGTGGTGGACCAGGGCGTGATCGAGCGGGTGCAGCGGCTGCAGGCCGGCGAGTCCACCCACATCGAGACCTATCTGCGCCGCAAGGACGGCTCCCTGCTGGAAGTCGAATACGTCACCCAGAAGATGCGCAACGGCGACCTGCAGAGCGTGCTGCTGGACATCAGCCACCGCAAGCAACTGCAGAAGCAGCGCGATGAAAGCGAGCGGCGCTACGCAGAACTGGTGGACCAAGCCCTGGAAGGCATCATGGTGCGCCGGCCCAACGGCGACATCGTATTCGTAAACGAGACCTTCTGCCGGCTTCTGGGTTACAGCCGCGAGGAATTGCTGAGCTTCAACATCCGGGCCATCGTGCATCCTGAGGACCGGGAGACCATCCAGCAGATCGAGCAGCTCGGCCACGGCGGCCATCTGCGCCTGCAGAAGCGCATGCAGCGCAAGGACGGCGCCACGGTGCACGTGGAGGTGAGCGCCAAGCGCCTGCGCAACGGCGACATCCAAACCACGGTGCAGGATCTCAGCGCCCGAAAGCAGGCGGAAAATCGCTACCAGACCGCGGTGAATGCCCTGGCCGAAGGTGTCGCCATGCTGGATGGCGAGGGCCGCGTGGTCGCCTTCAACAAGAGTGCCACCAATATACTGGGGCTGACCGAAGACCAGTTCACGGGCCGGATGGTGATGGATCCCACCTGGCAGTTGCAGTACGAGGACGGCAGGCCCTTCGACATGGACGAGCACCCGGTGATCATTACCCTCAAGACCGGGCAGGATCGGGACGACGTGATCTTCGACGTGGCCTTGCCGGATGGCAGCCGCAGGACCCTGACGGTAAGTTCCCGCGGCTTGGAGCCGGACAAGACCGGCAAGCCCACCAGCGTGCTGGCCTCGTTCCGCGACATCACCGTGCAGCGGCAGCAAGAACGCGCATTACGGAACTATGCGGAGGAGCTGCGACACGTCTCGCAGCGCATATTGGAGGCGCAGGAGACCGAGCGGCGCGCCATCGCCCGGGACCTGCATGACGAGGTGGGGCAGTCCCTCACTGCCACACGCATCAATCTGCGGGACCTGGAAGTGGAAGCGAAGGATGGCCCCTTCGCCAAACGCCTCACGGACGCGTCTAACATCATCTCGGAACTGCTGGGCAAGGTGCGACAGATGTCCCTGGACCTGCACCCCTCGGTGCTGGATGACCTGGGGTTGGGGCCGGCCTTGAGCTGGTGCGTGCGCACCCGCACCACCGGCAGCAACCTGCAGGTCACCCTGGATGTGCCGAGCGAGTTACCTCGCTTCGCCGACATGGCGGAGATCACTTTATTCCGCATCTTCCAGGAAGCACTCTCCAACGCATTGCGCCATTCACAGGCGAAGCATCTGCAAGCACGCATACGTCATGCAGATGGCCAGCTCTTCATGACGGTGAAGGACGACGGGCGTGGTTTCGACGCGGATGCTGCCCGCCGAACGGCTCTTTCAGGCAAGAGCCTGGGGCTGTTGGGGATGCAAGAGCGCGCGCGTTTGGCGGGCGGAGAGCTTACACTTACCTCAGCCCCAGGGAGGGGCACAGAGGTCAACGTCTCGTTGCCCGCGCAGGAACGTTGACGGAATCATTTGAAGCTGGGATGCAAGGAGTGACGACATGCGTAT
>DASYCJ010000045.1:0-20433 GCA_036500225.1 Gammaproteobacteria bacterium | reverse complement strand
GATTGGGAGAGGTCATACATGACCTGGTTATTCACCGCATACACGTCTTTGGCGTAGCGCTCGCTGAACTTGCGGTTCATATCCGTCTCCAAGACCTTGTTCACCGCATGCGAGAACAAGTGGTCGTAGTAGTAGCCGGTCCAGAAGGCGGTATCGCCCGGTGCGACACCCGCATCCACCAGTGCCGAGGCGAGCTTGGCTCCTGTGAGGTCGGAGTCAGGCGGCGGCAGGTCGGTGCCGGTGTTACGCAACTGGTTCAAGCCATCCAGCACCAACCAGTCCGAGCCCTGCAGCCAGTGCTGCACCTCGCCGGACCCGTATTGCCGCTGCAGTTTGCCGATCTCCTGGTCCGCGCCTTCCTGGCCAAGCATGGAGATCAGGGCCGTCTTCATGGAGAACCTCTCAGGTCCGCCGCCAGCCTGCACCAGCGCTGCAGTCAGATCCAAGGAGGCGCTGCCTTGATCCACGGCGCCGCCGAACATGTTGTTATCGTGGTCCTTGCCCGGCACCGCTGCGAGGACCGAGATGCTGATCAGGACGGCGACGATCCCGACGATGAGTGATGCGATGTGTATCCGCCCGGTGTCCATGTGCGTATTCCTTCTACCCACCGCTGTCCATGCACCAACATTAGGCGGCACACCTGGCGGGCACCGTGCGCGAGCGCACAACACGATGCAGTTACGGTCATCGCCTGCATGCTTGCGCGCGGATGTGAACTCTCTGACATGCGGGCGACCCAATGCTTCGCATGCCGAGACCGAAGTGTGCGACGGCTCACAGTAGCCGCGTGACGTACGCGGCACATTAGCTGCACGAACGACCTACACCACTATCGGAACATCTCCAGGAGATGGCCGAGTGGAAAATACTTGTCCGCAGTGTGGGTCGTGACCATGGCAAACATCAGGAGGAAACACATGAACCATCCGCAAACCACCATGAGCCGCGGGCTATTGTCCGCCGCCGTCGCCGCCGTCTTGGGCATCGCCCTGCCGGCCCTCGCCACCGCGTCGCCGAGCTATGCCCCGAGCAACAGCATGAAGACGCCCACCGCCGGCAGCATGAACACCGGCGCCAACGTGACTAGCGACACCGACATCACCAAGAACGTGAAGTCGCGCCTCTCCAGCATGAGCAACCTGCAGGATGCCAGCATCAACGTCAGCACCATGGAAGGCAAGGTGACCCTGACCGGCACCGTCGCTAGCAAGGATGAGGAGAACGCCGCCAAGTCCGCTGCCCAGGCCATCCCGGGAGTGAAGAAGGTGGATGACGATCTGTCAGTGTCCACCAAGCCGCCCAAGGCAGGCCACTGAAAGCTCCTGGCCGCCAATGAGGGCGGCCAACGGCCGCTCTCCGCGGATTATCGCATCACCAACAAGGTCGAGTCGGAACTGCAAGCCGACCGCTTCATGAGGCGCTTCGACCTCAAGGTGGTGACCGTCCGCGGGGTGGTGGCACTGAGTGGGGATTTACCTAACGAGGCCGCGGTGAACCATGCCAAGGCCGTCGCGATGGAAGTGGATGGGGTGAAGAGTGTGGATACGACCGGGCTCAGCGTCTCAAGACAATGACCGGCCCCTTAAACCCCTAATGAGGTGACCGAAGATGAACCAGGATATCGCCCAAGGCAATTGGAAACAGCTCTCCGGCAAGATCAAGCAGAAGTGGGGCAAACTCACGGATGACGATCTGCTGAAGGCCAAAGGTGACAAGGAATATCTGGTCGGCCGGCTGCATGAGCAGTACGGCATCGCCAAGGACAAGGTGGAAGACGAGTTGCAGTCCCTAGGCTACCGGGAAGATGACCAGGACGTGGATCTACGCAGCAGCGACCGTAGCGCTGCCGGGCGCATGGATGCATCCGGCCATGGCAGCGCCGGCAGCAAGGCCGAGAAGCTCAACGCATCCAGCCAGCGCCAGGATGCAGGCAGTTCCTCACTGGATATGGATTCCGGGGACAGCCAGGAATCTGGCAGCCGCAGCTTCCGTCAGGAAGGCGGCGGTGCCGGTCACACCCTGGAAGCCTCGCCGGACAAGCCGCAGCGCAGCGGCAGTAACAGCCCGGGCAACCAGTCGGGCAGCGGTTCACGCAATCCGTCCGAGAAGTCCAGCCAGCAACAGAAGAGCGGCCGCAACACGCCGGGTAGCGGCAGCGGCAATCACTAAGGTTTCAACTTAGTTTGGAGGTCAGGCCGCCGGTGGAGAGATCTACCGGCGGCTTTTTATGTGGGCATCTCAGCTTCAGGCGCGGCGTGCACCGGTGCATCGGAATCGCGCAGGCTCTGTTTCGCGACTGCGGCCATGCGTAGGTTGTGGCGGTGCAGTTCAGCGATGGCAGTGCCAATACTGACTTCGTGATAGACGATGCCGGAGGCTTTGCAGTACCAGCGGGTCGCGGCCCGGGCCTGGTGCAGGCGGGTGAAGGAGATGCGCTGGAAGAGATGATGTTCGATGTGGCTGTTGAGGCCGATAAAGAAGCGGCCCATCAACCAGCCATCCCCGAGGTTGCGGGCATTGCCCGCCTGGCGTGCCATGAAACTGCCGCCATCCCGCTCAGCTGTCGGATGGCCGAGATGGTTGGCCACGAAGATGATGGCGAGATAGGCACCGCAGGCCCACAGCACCAGCAGGTAGTTCGCGAGAGCGGTGCCGACGCCGATGAGGGCCATCGGGAGCGCCAACCACAGCAGATGGTGTGCGAGCACCAGCGCCTGTTCCACCCGGGTGCGACGCGGCTCAGCCCGCATGTGGCGCAGGCTGTTGAGTCGGAACGAGACGCCCATGAGTGTGATCAGCGGCCAGAACAGCAGTGCCTGGCGGCGTGTGCACCAGCCCTGCATGCCGCGCGCCCGGCGTGCGTCCTCTTGGGTGAAGCAGAAGAGACGCGCCTTGAGGTTGGGGTCCCGATGGGTATTGGCATGGCGATGATGGGTGGAGTGCATCTCCTCCCAGCTCGCCTGGCTGCTGCCGGAACCCAGGCTCATGAAGATGCGTCCCATCCAACGGTTGATCCTGGCATCGCGGGATACCGCCCGATGCCCCGCGTCGTGACCCAGGGCCGCACCCTGCATCATGACGAAGCCCGTGGCGCAGGCGAGCAGGAGACGGGCTACGGGGTGCTGCACCTGCAGCAGCCACCACCAAGCCATCACGTAGGCGGGCACTACCCAGGCTATGTGCAGCAGGTAGCCCCGGGTGTCGGGTTCGAAGAACCCCAGCGCCAGCAACTCACGACGCAACGCTACGTAGGCGCTATCCTGCTGGGCAGGTATCGAGAAGGTGCCTGATGTCATGCGGTCCCCTGGGGCGGATTGCCAGTCTAATCCAATCCGTCGCGACGGCTCGGCCGCGGCCGGCCTCTGACATTTCCCTGAATCATTTTCTTATCGCCTCCGGGGCGCCTGAGTTTGGCTAGTCTTCATACAGACCCATCTTCGGAGACGACCATGACTGCGTCACGTGACACGTTATTGGTGTTGGCTACGACCCTAAGCCTGCCTGGGCTCGGCTATGCGGCGACCCAAGCCCGGCTCACCAGCGGCCCGCCGCGGGACGTGGCGGCCCTGGAGAAACGTATCGACCAATGGCTGGAGGGCTACAACAAGGCAGACGTGACGCAGATGATGGATGTGTTCAGCGAGGACTTCACCGACGAGGAACAAGATGCACCCTTGGTCGACAAGGCCCAGGTGAGCATGGCCTTCACCGGGCTATTCGCTAAATACGACACGCACATCGAAGGGGTCACCGACGAGATCCGGGTCTCTGGCGACCTGGCCTTCGATCGCGGCCACTACGTCGCCAGCTACACGCCCAAGGCCGGCGGCGGCACCGTCACCCGCAACGGGCGTTTCCTGGAGGTGTGGAAGCGCGAGGACGGGGTCTGGAAGGTGCAGCACATCGTGACCCTGCACGACCCGGCCAAATGAGACCGGGCGGCTATCGCCCCGAGGTTGAACCGGCGCCCAAGACCGGGGCATCATCTGCCTCAAGGTTGGGCCATGCACGGCCCCAGGGATCGCTCACATCGCCGCATCGTTCGAGACTCCGCGCCTCAAGCTGCGCCAGTTCATCGCTGCTGACGCGCCGTTCATCCTGGAACTGGTCAACCAGCCCGGCTGGCTGCGCTTCATCGGCGACCGCAAGGTGCATGACCTCGATGCAGCACGTCTCTATATAGAGAACGGTCCCCGGGCCATGTACGCGCGCCACGGCTACGGCCTGTATGCCGTGGAACTGAAGCAGGGTGATCTGCCCATCGGCATGTGCGGCCTGGTGAAGCGCGAGGGTCTGGAACTCACGGACGTGGGCTTCGCACTGCTGGAGCGTTTTCAGGGCCATGGTTACGCGCGGGAAGCAGCCGAGGCGACTCTCGCGCATGCAGAGCGGGACTGTGGTCTGAAGCAACTCGCGGCCATCACCGATCCCGTCAACCAGCGTTCCATCCGTCTGCTGGAGTCCATCGGCTTCGAGCCCGCAGGCTCGCGCCGCCTAGCACCGGAGGCGGCACTGGTAAGCTATTTCCTTTGGCAAGCCAGGGCGGGTGCGGAGGACGCGTAGAATGGCCCGCATGGTCATCCGCGCGTCCTTGCTGTCCCTGGCGGCCCTGTGCCTGTGCGGCTGCGCCGTGCAGCGCGCCGAGATACTGGGCCCGGATCCCCTGGGCTATCAGGACGTATCTTTCCTCACGCCCGACCAGGACCAATATTTCTGGATCGCGCCGCCGGTAAGCGGTCCGCACGGCGTGCCGCCGGCCTCCATGCAGTTGCCCGCCACGGGCGTATGGGTCCGGCAAGGCTGGATGGTGGTGGAGTTCCAGTGCTTCACGCCCGTCGACCGGCCGGAAGTGAAGGACCCGATCCTCCCGGAGACCCAGGATGAGAAACCGGTGTTCATCTATGCTGGGCACCGATACCTGCTGACCTGCAGTCCCACCCGCATCGGCGATTTCCTGCTCAAGGACTTGGGGCCGGCGAACCCGGGTCCGCAGGCAGGAGCGGTGCCCGCCGCGTGAGTCCCATCTTTGGGAATCCCGGACCATAGGAAATATTGCAAAGCTGTGGTTATGATGTAGCGCGGATAGGATGTCTCGGGTGCCGGCTTCAGGCGCGTGATCTCGGCCGCAGCGGGAGAGGATGACCGCACCGGCCGTCTAGGGATAAACGATGGTCGACTACATCGAGACGGCGCCGCCCGAGACGCGCGCTTCGCCTCATCAAGTGCGGATGATCCGCATCGTCTTCATCGCAGCTCTGCTGTTACTCGCTTGCGTGGCTGTGCTCGCTTATCTGAGCGCCCGCAAGAACGACGACGACGACCGTTGGGTGAACCATACCTACCAGGTGATCATCGTCACCGGCCAGATCTTCTCCGACGAACGCGGTGCCGCCGCCACCGCCCGCGGCTATCTCCTGACCGGCGACCCGAGTTCTCTGGCGCTATATCGCAGCTTCAGCCAGGCGATCCCCGCCAACCTTGAGTTGCTCCAGGGGCTGACCATCGACAATCCCGATGAGGTGCAGCGCGTCACCGAGTTGCGCCGTGGCAACGAGGTGGTGCTGAAGAGCCTGGCCCAGGCCATCGCACTGCGCCAACAGAGGGCGCCGAAGCTAGATGGCGCGTTGGTCGCGCAAGTGCTGCAGGGTCATCAGAGCCTGGATCATACCCAGTCCCTAACGACCGACATCGTGCGCAAGGAGAACGGCTTGCTGGCTGAACGCCGGGCTGAGGCGATCCGCGGCCGCCGCATCACGGTGTGGGTCATCGTGGCAGGCACGGTGGTGAGCCTGTTGATGCTGTTGGCATGCCTGGGACTGCTCATCGCCGAGATCACCGGCCGCCGTCGCGTGGAAGCACGGGTGACCACCCTCAACCAGGAACTGGCGGCACGCAACACCGAACTCGAAGCCAGCAACCGCGAACTGGAAGGTTTCACCTACTCCATCTCCCATGACCTGCGTGCCCCGCTGCGCGCCATCGATGGCTTCTCCCAGCTGCTGCAGAACCGCTATGGTGACAAGTTGGATGCGGAGGCGCTGCGGCTCCTAGGCGTAGTGCGGGACAACAGCCGCAACATGGCCATCCTCATCGACGACCTCTTGGCCTTCTCGCGCATGGGCCGCAAGACCCTGGAGACCGAGACCTTGGATATGGCGGCGCTGGTGGGGGAATGTATCGCAGAGGTGCTGCGTGGCCAGCCGGAGCGGCCCCACATCGTGGTGGGACCCTTACCCAATTGCCGCGGTGATCGCACCCTGCTCCGGCAGGTCTGGACTAACCTGATCGGCAACGCCGTCAAGTACAGCGGCCAGAACCCCAGGGCGCAAGTCGAGATCATCGGCCGCGAAGAGGCCAGGGAGTGCGTCTACAGCGTCAAAGATAATGGCGTCGGCTTCGATATGCAGTATTATCACAAACTATTCGGCGTGTTTCAGCGCCTGCACCGGGTCGAAGAATTCCCGGGCACCGGGGTGGGGCTCGCCATCGCCATGCGCGCCGTCACCAAACACGGCGGGCGTGTGTGGGCGGACGCCGCGCCGGAGCGGGGCGCCACCTTCCTGTTCTCGTTGCCGCGCACGGAGAGCACTCGATGAGCGAGTATCTGCAGATAGACATCCTCTATGCGGAGGACAACCCGGCTGACGCCGAGTTGACGCTCTATACGCTGAAGACCCGCAACATCGCCAACAACATCATCTGGGTCCGCGACGGCGTGGAGGCCCTGGACTTCGTCAAGCGCCGCGGCCGCTATTCCAGCCGCACCGGCGGCCTGCCCAAGATGGTGCTGCTGGACCTCAAGATGCCCAAGCTCGACGGCGTGGACGTGTTGCGTGCCCTCAAGGCCGATGAGAGCACCCGGGGCGTGCCGGTGGTGATCATGACCTCGTCCCACGAAGAAGCGGACCTGGTGAAGAGCTACAAGCTCGGCGTCAACAGCTACGTGGTGAAGCCCGTGGACTTCGACAAGTTCGCCGAGGTGGTGACCGAGGTGGGCCTGTATTGGATGGTCTGCAACAAGACTCCCGGTCTCTAGTCTTCCCCCGATTGGGAATTATGTCGCTGAGATGAGGTCTTAGTAGAGTGTGTCAATCACTCTGATAGAGGATCCATCGATGCGTAATGTCTCCACCTCTCGCGGCTTGGCTCTCGCTGCTGCTGCCGCCACGTTATTCGTGCTGGCACCTCTGGCCGCGTACGCAGATGCCGGAGCCGACCAGATCGGCAACTGCTATGGCGTGAATGCCTGCAAGGGCAAGAGCAGCTGCAAGACAGCTGATAATAGCTGCGTCGGCAAGAACAGTTGCAAGGGCAAGGGCTTCGTCGACACCGTGAGCCATGGCACCTGCGACCAGCTGGGCGGCCGCTTCAGCACCGAAGACCCGATGCATCCGAAGAAGTGATGATGCGCATCTTCCCAACAGCCTGAAAGGCCGCCGGGAAGAGCTGCGATGGAGTTCAGGCGGTCTTTCTGTTCTTGCGTCCGCCCACCATGACCCATAGCCCGCCATAGATCACGAACAGCGGCCACCACATGCCCCAATCCAGATCCAACAGGAACATGCTAGCCACCATGATGGGTGCCGAGGCGCTCAGCAGCAGGCACAACAGGGTGCGATCCACCACACCGCTGCGGCGGTAATGGTCCGCCGCCTGCAGCAGCAGGGGCACCGCGCCCACCAGGATGAACATGGCCCACCAGTTGTGTGGCCTGTAGAAGGGCAGGCGCCAGCCGAAGTTGTCCATCAGGAACACCGCGCCCACTGCCACCACCGCGAGGCCGATGGAGAGGTTGCTCCACATCTTGTAGCGGGATTCCTGCGATTGCTGGACTGGTTCGTTCATGGTGCATTCCCCCTGGTTGCTACGTCTGGCTTCGATGCCCGGTCTCATGGTGATCACAGTAGGACTGGGCTGCTCCGACGACAAGTGACAGCCGTCACCACCGCGGCCTGACAGGGCGCTTGCCGCCCCGCGGGAGCAGGGGTCTAATGGAGCAGCCCTTCTACCATCCCCGGGGAACTCCATGAGCGCCGCTATCATCGCCACCGGCAAAGCCAGTTTCGAACAGGATGTGATCAAGTCTGATCTGCCGGTGCTGGTGGATTACTGGGCCGAATGGTGTGCGCCCTGTAAGGCCATCGGCCCCCTGCTGGATGAACTGGCGGTGGAATACCAGGGCAAGCTGCGCATCGCCAAGGTGAACATGGACGAAGACGTGCAGATCGGCCAGCAGTACGGCGTACGCGGCATGCCGACGTTGATGATCTTCAAGAACGGGTCGGTGGAAGCGCAGAAGACCGGCGCTATGTCGAAATCACAACTCACGGCCTTCATCGAAGCGAATCTCTAAGCTGCATGGGTTTCTACGACGCGGGTACCGCGACACTGCGCCGTCTGTATGACCGGCAAGTGCAGACGCCGCCGGTGCTGGACAAGCAGCGGTATTTTCCCGCCAGCGCCGCGTTCGAGGCGCAATGGCCTGCCATCCGGGCCGAGTGCCTGGCGCTCATGGCCGAGATGGGCGCCATCCCCCAGTTCCATGAACTCATGGCGGAACAGGCGAGCCTCTCCGAATACGGCGGGCGCTTCTGGCGGCTGTACGTGTTGCGCGCCTACGGCGCAGACCACCGCGCACACCAGGCCCAGTGCCCGGCGCTAGGACGCCTGCTCAAGGCTAACCCCGAAGTCACCAGCGCCGCGTTCTCGATACTCGAGGGCGGCAAACACATCCCGGCGCACCGCGGCCCCTTCCGCGGCATCCTTCGCTATCACCTGCCGCTGGTGATACCTCCGCCGCTCGCGGGTAAGCCCAGCAACCGGCTGCGTGTGGACGAACTGAGCTACCCTCTGGAGGAAGGTCGCGGCATCCTCTGGGATGACACTTATGAGCATGAGGCCTGGAACGAGAGTCCGATGCCCCGGGCTGTGCTGCTTCTAGACGTTTTCCGCCCAGGCCTACCTTTCGGACTGCGGCTCTTGACCCGTGGCATCGTGGCGGGCGTGGGCTTAGGTTGGCGCCTCACTGGCCGCGGCCGGCGCTGAACCCAGCCATGCTGCTGCCCTTGCTGTTGATGACCGCCGCCGCCACGCCTGTGGACGCGGGCATCGCCTGGGATCTCACAGCGCAGCAGATCGCTTCCCGCTGCGATGCTGAACTGGCCAAGGCCCATGCCACAACGCAGGCCATCGTGGCAGACACGCAGCCTGGCGGACTGCCGGCCCTGGACATGGCAGTGGCCGCCATGCAGGACGCACTCACCGCCGAGAAGCTGCTGAAGGATGTATCGCCGGACCCGGCACTGCGCGATGCCTCTGCCGCCTGTGCTGACAAGCTCGACGCCTTCCAAGTGGAGCTGGCCGCCGATCCCGGTATCTACGCCCTGGCACTGGCTTTCAAGAAATCCGCCCATGCTCCGGTGGACCTGCAGCTGGCGAAACTCTATCTGGAAGAGGGGCGGCTTGCCGGCGCTGGTCTCAATCCTGAGTCGCGGGACAAGGTGAAGGCGCTCCTCAGCAGGCTCAATATGCTGGAGAGTGGGTTCTTCCGCGCTCTGGGTGAAGATCGCAGCCACATGCACGTCACTGCAGGGGAAGCCCAGTCGCTGCCGCCTTCGTTCCTGGCAAGCCTCAAGCCGGCAGCGGACGGCAGTTACGACGTGCCGGTGGACATGCGCAGTTATCAACCCTTCATACGCAGCGAAGCCTCAGGCGATGCACGCAGGCGCTTCGATACCGTCTATTACGACCGTGGCGGCGCGGCGAACCTGCAGCGCCTCAAGGATGCGGTAGCGGTGCGCCGCGACATCGCCCAGGCCTTGGGCTTCAAGAGTTGGGCTGCGCTGGTGTTGGACACACGCATGGCCAAGACGCCGCAGCGGCCGGAGGCCATGCTCGAGGATGTGGATGCGCGGCTCCTGCCCAAGGCCCGCGCCGAGATCGCGGTGCTCGCCGCCATGAAGAAGGCGGATGGGGATGTCACCCCCTTCGCGGCCTGGGACTACGCTTACTACGAAGCCAAGTTGGAGCGCGAGCGTTACGCGGTGGACGACGAGACGGTGCGCCGCTATTTCCCCGCTGACAAGTCTCTGCCAGCCATGATGCACATCTACGAACACTTGTTCGGCTTGCGCTTCACTGAACTGAAGGGGGCGAAGCTCTGGGCGCCCGGCGTACAGGAGTTCGCCATCCAGGATTCTGGCGATGGGCACTTGCTGGGCTGGTTCTTCCTGGACCTCGCGCCGCGCCCTGAGAAATCCCTGAGGCCCGCCAACTTCACGCTGCGGGACGGCCATCTCGATCCGGACGGCAGCTACACCTTGCCCATCTCATCGGTCATCGGCAGCGGTCCCGCCGCGGCGCCGGGCCAGCCCGCGCTATTCAGCTACCGCGACATGCTGGAGATGTTCCACGAGTTCGGCCATCTCATGCACGGCACGCTGTCCACGGCGCCTTACGCCACGCTCTACGGCTCCCACGTGCGTGAGGATTTCGTGGAGGCTCCCTCGCAGATGATGGAGAATTGGATGTGGCAGCCCGCGGTGCTGAAGCAGGTCTCCAGCGAAGTGGACACCGGCAAGCCGCTACCGGATGAACTCATCCGGCGACTCACGGTGTTGGAACATGCGGCAGATGGGGCCACCTGGACGCGGCAGTGTTTCTTCGGCCTCTACGATCTCGCCATCCATGGCGATAAGCCTATGGACGCAGGCACGGCCTGGGACAGCTTCATGTCCCGATACATGGCCCTGCCGCCGGAAACGGGCACTTCGCCGCCGGCCAGTTTCGTGCCGCTGATGGGAGGCTATGACGCCGGTTACTACGGCTACATCTGGTCCCGGGTCTATGCCGAGGACATGTTCGGCGCCTTCCATGGCCATCTGGACGATCCCACGGTGGGCCTGCGCTTCCGCCGGGAGGTGCTGGGGCCGGGGGGCAGCGAGGAGCCGGAGCTCCTGGTGCAGCGCTTCCTGGGCCGGCCGGTGGACACCCAGGCCTTCTACCGGGAAGTGGGGCTGACGGCTCCCTGACGTTATTTGACAGGGTCCCACCTGCGGGTAAACCATGTCGCTCCCCCCAGCATCCAGCCTAAAGCCATCCTCAGGAGGAGCTATCGTGAGAAACCTGTCCTGGTCCATCTCCCTCGTGTGCACCGCGCTCATCGCCGCGCCCCTGGCCTTGGCAGACAGCCCGGCGCCCGCATCCTCGCCGACGGTGGTGCTGAAGGCCGCCCACATCTTCGACTCCGTATCCGGCAAGCTTGCCGACCACGGCGTGGTGGTGGTGCAGGAAGGCAAGATCGTCTCGGTAGGCAGCAACAGCGCCATCCCCGCCGGCGCCAAGGTCATCGACCTCGGCGACGCGACCCTGATGCCCGGGATGATCGACGCCCACGTGCACTTGGACGGCGAGTTCAGCGAGAACTGGTACCAGGGCTTCTACGAGGGCGTGACGCGGTTCCCGGCCGAGCAGTCGCTGTACGCCGCCAAGTACGCCAAGGAGACCCTGGATGCGGGCTTCACCAGCGTGCGTGACGTGGGTTCCACGGACTACATCGCCGTCAGCCTGAAGCACGCCATCGATGCCGGCGTCACCGAAGGCCCGCGCATGATCGTGTCTAACTACGCCATCGGCTCCACCGGCGGCCACGCAGACGGTCAGGACCTGCCTCCCACTGTGGCGCCACCCTACGGCCCGGTGCAGGGCGTATGCAACGGCCCCGAGGAGTGCCGCGCCGCGGTGCGTTACCAGATGAAGTACGGCGCTGGTGTGATCAAGTTCATGCCCTCCGGCGGCGTGCTCTCCCTCAACGATCCAGTGGACGTGCCGGAGCTGACCCAGGATGAGATGGACGCCATCATCGGCGAGGCCCACACCTGGCACCGCAAGGTGGCAGCCCATTGCCACGGCGACTTGGCCGCCAAGATGGCCATCAAGGCCGGCGTGGACTCCATCGAGCACGGCACTTTCCTGCAGGACGACACGCTGAAGTCCATGAAAGACAACGGCGTCTACCTGGTGCCGACTCTGTACGCCAGCTATTGGGTGGGCCAGAAGGCCGACTCCTATCCGCCGGCCATCAAGGAGAAGGCTCTCAAGGCCGCAGCTCAATCCCAGATCATGTTCCAGCACGCAGTGAAGATCGGTGTGCCCATCGCCTTCGGCACCGACTCGGCGGTGGAACCCCATGGCCTCGACGCCCAGGAGTTCTGGCTGATGGTGAAGAACGGCATGTCGCCCGCGGATGCGCTGATGGCCGCTACATCCAGGGCCGCGCAGCTCCTATATGGTGAGCACGGTCAGAAGAACGTGGACGCGCCGGTGGGCACGTTGCAGGCCGGCAAGTTCGCGGACATCGTGGCGCTACCCGGCGATCCCCTGAAGGACATCCATGCTACGGAACATCCGGTATTTGTCATGAAAGGCGGCGTCATTTACGTAGGCGGCAAGTGAGCCGCTAGATATAGGTCTATCGAGAGACAAGACGGGGCCGCGCAAGCGGCTCCGTCCGTTTTCAGGGTGTCGCAGATCTAATCCCGGTCCTCATGCTGTTGCTGCAAGCCGGTGCGGATCGCCGCGTGGTGGCGGACCACCGCCACCGGGTCATGCACGTGCAGGTCATCGAACCCCTGCAGCACCTTCAGTTGCAGGTCCACCTGCGCGGCCAGGGAATCGTAGAGGGCCTGATAGGCCGGCGGCGGCGCGGCGTAGTCTCCCTCCAGGCCGAAGAGCATGGTGCCGAGTCGCGCCTGCAAGCTGGCTGGATGGGCCAGGGTCTCGAGAAAACCCTCGAAGTTCGGCACAAGCAGTTTGGCCGAGATGTCTTCCAGCTTCGCGAGACGCGCCGGCGCGTCTGTCGCCTTGCTGGCCTTGAGGGCCTTGCGCAGAGCCTCGATGTGGCCGGCGGCGATGCCGACTTCGGCGAGCTTCTTCTGCACCTTGAGGCCGAACTCGGCGCGTGCTTGGAGGTCCGCATCGCTCGCGTGGATGCGCGGGTCCTTCAGTACCTGGAACTCGCGGCTCTCGGCGTGGCCGCGCCAGCTGAAGGTGACGCGATACTTGCCCGGCGGCACCTGCGGACCCGGCACCGCCTCATCGCCCTGGCCGATGGCCGCGTAGCGTAGGTCCCAGAGGAAAGTATTCATCCCCGCATCGGTGCTCAAGACCGGAGGCGTCTCATCGGAGTCTTTATCTTTGTCAGCAGCATTGTCGTCGTCTTTCTTCACCAGCGAGCCGGTGACGCTGAAGGACGCGATGGAGTGACCTGCGAGGTCGCTGAAGGCGAGGCTCAAGGTGGCGCCGTTCGCCAGGGGCTTCTTCAGCTGATAGAACACTTGCGCGCCGTTCACTGGGTTCTCGCCCATGTCGAACTGCAGGGCGCTGGGATCCTGGGAACCGCTGGTGAGCCAGGCGGTGCCGGGGGTATACAAGTAGGCATCGGCGCTGCGGGAGGCAGCGGCGAGTTCCCGTAGCGGTTGCAACTCGTCCAGCACCCAGAAGGAACGTCCGTGGGTGGCGGCAGCCAGCGAATCCTGCTGCGGCACCACGGCGAGATCCGTGACTGCTGCCCGCGGCAGGTTCTGCTGCAGGCTCTGCCAGTGGCCGCCCGCATCGTCCGAGAACCAGGCTCCGTTGAGGGTGCCGGCGAACAGGAGTCTTGGGTCTTGCCAATCCTGCCGCACGGTGAAGCTTGAAGTATCTACCGGGAGACCGGTGACAATCTTCTGCCAGTGAGCACCGTAGTCGTGGGTCTCATATATATAGGGTGCGAAGTCGTCGAGCCGATACCGGTGCGCAGCCATGAATGCGGTGCCGGGGTCGAAACGCGAAGGCTCCAGGGTATTGACCGTGCTCCAGGCGGGCAGGTCCGGCGGCGTCACCTCGTCCCAACGGCTGCCATCGTCGCGGGTCACCCACACCCGCCCATCGTCGGTACCGGCCCACAGCAGTCCCACCTTGAGCGGGGACTCCGCCAGGGCGAACACCGTGTCGTAGTACTCCACCGAGGTGATGTCCTTGTGCAGCGGACCGCCTGAAGGCAGTTGCTTGCTCTTGTCGTCGCGGGTGAGGTCAGGGCTGATCTCCTTCCAGCTGTGGCCCGCATCGCTACTCTTCATCACGTACTGGGAACCTATATAGAGGGTGTCCGGTGCATGCCTGCTGGCGACGATCGGAAAGGTCCACTGGAAGCGATACTTGAGCTCATCGGCACCGCGCCCGGTGTTGTCGTCGGGCCAGGCGATGAGGAAGGTCTTCATGTCGGTGCGGGTATCGGTGCGTTCCAGGGCTCCCATGGGTCCCCCGCTGGAATACACGATCCAGGGCTGTCCTGGCACCGGTACCGCATAGCCCGATTCCCACTGTGCCACCGTGCGCCAGTCGTGCACATCGATGCCCCAATCCGGGGTCGCGCTCGGCACCTCGATGGTGGAGAGGTCCTGCTGCGCACCATAGAGGTGGAAGGGGAAACGGTCGTCTACGTTGATGCGGTAGAGCTGGGCGGTGGGCTGGTTGTCCTGGCTGGACCAGGAGTCACCGCCATCCAGGCTCACGCTGGCGCCGCCGTCGTTGCCCAGGATCATGGTCTGGGAGTGCTTCGGGTCTATCCATAGCACGTGATGGTCACCGCCGATCACGTACTGGCTCTTGAAGCTCTTGCCGCCGTCCTTCGAGACCATGAGCCCGCCTGCCTGGGTCACGAACAGGTGTTCCGCATCCTGGGTGTCGGCGTAGATGCGGCTGAAGTACCAGGCCCGCTGGTTGAGATCACCCTTGTGATAGAGCCGCTGCCAGTGGGCGCCCGCATCGTCGGAACGGTACAGGCCGCCTTCGCCCGCCTCGATCACAGCGTACACGCGCCCCGGTGCGGTGAGCGCGAGGGACAGACCGATGCGGCCTAGTGGACCTGCCGGCATCCCGGGGTTCCTGCTCAAGTCGGTCCAGTGGGCGCCGCCATCCGTGGACTTGTAGATGCCGCTGCCGGGACCGCCGCTGGTGAAGTCCCAGGGCAGGCGCTGCACCTGCCACATGGCCGCGTACAGCGTCTTGGGATCCGACGGATCCATCACCAAGTCTGCAGTCCCTGTATCCGCATCCACGAACAGGTCTCTCTGCCAGTGGCCGCCGCCGTCACGGCTCTCGTACACACCGCGTTCGGGATTGGGCCCGAAGAGATGCCCCATGGCGCCGACGTATACATGCTGTGGGTCCTTCGGATCCACCAGGATGTTGGAGATGATGCGGGTCTCCTTTAGACCCACGTTCTGCCAGGTCTTGCCGGCGTCGGTGGATTTCCAGACTCCGTCACCCGTGAGCACGTCGCCGCGGGGGAAAGGTTCGCCGGTGCCGGCATAGACCACGTCCGGATCCGAAGGCGCGGCCGCGAGCGCTCCCACCGGTCCCAGGTCCAGGCAGCAATCACTGATGTTGTTCCAGTGATGGCCGGCGTCGGTGCTCTTCCACACGCCGCCGTCGGCGGCGCCCATGTAGAACACCTTCCCATCACCGGCGATGCCCGCCACGGAATCCACCCGTCCGCCGCGGAACGGCCCCACCAACCGCCATTGCATGGCCTGTAACGCAGGACCCGTCGCTGAGGGAGATCCTGCTTGGGCAGACAGGGTGACGCAGGCGGCCAGGGCCGCGAGGCTGAGGATGTATTTCAAGAGCGGGCTCCCTCGGCTCGTGGCGGCCGGTTGATCTACTATTTACATAGTATCAACCGGCCGCCGGAGGAGGGCAATCCAGCCCGGCGGGCCTCAGTCGCCGGCCTTCAGTTCGTCGTAGAGGTTCTGCACGTAGTTCTGGGTGAAGTTGAGGTCGAACATATAGCGCGCCACCGGATCCTGGCCGGCGAAGCTATCGGTCTCGGCCTTGAGGTCGAGTCGCTTGAGGATGTCATCGACCCCGAGTCCCTGTTGCATCAGCGGGCGCACCTGGCCCTCAGTGTCCTTGAGCAGCGCCTGCAGCCGATGCAGGTAGTCCTTGCCCTGCAACACGGGACCGTGGCCGGGCACCAGGGTGTCGAAGTCGAGGGCATCCAAGGCCTCCAGGGTGTCGTCGATCTCGGTCGCGTACTTGTAGGCGAACGGCGGCGAGGCCACCAGGTCGCCGCTCGCCAGCAACTTCTCCTGGGGCAGGTACACCACCACGTCACCGGCGGTGTGTCCCTTGCCGAGGTAGAGCACGCGGATCTCGCGCTTGCCGCGGTACAGACTGATGTCGCCGGTGAAGGTCAGGTCAGGCGGCGTGATGTCCACCGTCTTGTATTCGCGCTGGGTGATGTCGATGTCGTGCTGGAAATAGCGGTCGAGGTAGTCCGCCACCTTGATGTCGTCTGGGTCGCCTTTCTTGCGCAGGTCGGCGCTGACCTGGCCCCAGGTCTTGCGGCGCCCATCCACGCTCTCGGCGATGTCCTTCACATAGCCGATCTTGTCTCCCAGCAGGGCTTCGCGGGTCTCGGGCCGCGCGATGATCTGTACCCCTGGCCAGGCCTTCACATACTCCTGGTTGCCTAGGGTGTGGTCGCCATGCCAGTGGGTATCGATGACCGTGCTCACGGGCTTGGTGGTGAGCTTGCGGATGCCGGCGATGATGCGCCGCGCTGCCACCGGAGCGCCGCCGGCGTCCACCAGTACCACGTCGTGCTCGTTGATGATGACGGTGACATTGCCCATCACCATCGGCGTGATGGAAGGATCGGCCAACTGTGCGACGTAGATGTCGTCACGCAGCTTGTGGAATTGCACGTCCCAGAGCGGGCCGGTCGCGTCCTCAGCGGAAGCGGCGGGCAACCAGGACAAGAGCGCGAGGCAGAGCAGGAATCCACGCATGAGAGGCTCCTCCATGTCGGAAAAGGCATGACGGGGCCATGTTAGGGATGCGCGGACAGCCGTGTATTGGAAGAAGCGGACTTCTTCAGGCGCGTGACCGGTATAACCCCGCTTCCAGGCGCCGTTCCCGCAGCAGCGCTGTCGGGGTGAGCCCGGTGATGTCGCGGAACTCGTTCACCATGTGCGACTGATCGCTGTAGCCACCGGCCAGTGCCAGCGTGGCCCAGTCTGGTCGCTGAACTGCATCCGCGGTGGCCAACAGCTGAAGCAAGCGCCGGATCCGGCTGTAGGATTTCGGCGTGATGCCCGTAGCGACCTCGAACAGGCGCCGGAAATGCCGCGGACCGACGCCGCAGTCCGCGGCAGCAGCCGACACCGAATGGCGCAGCGGCGCTCTGCGCAAGGCCATCGCCGCCTCATGTTGGCGCGCCTGCCGGCCCGCGGACGTGGCCATCCGGGACTGGGTGGTCTGGATGAAACCGGTGAGCAGTCGCGAGGCCTCAGACCAGTGGCGTGTGCACGCCAGCTTGTCCAGCAGCGGCCCTGCCGCATCGTTCACTTCATGCAGATCGTCGATCCGATCTGCGTGCTCACGCGCCTGGGCGCCCAGCAGGGGACGCGACCACTCAGGATGGAGTTTGACCGCCACGATCTCATGCGCCGGCCGCAGTGCCAGTGGATAGGGCCGGAGGATGGGGCCGATGAGCGCGAGCCGGGGCGCATCGACGCGCCCTTCCTCATCGCGCCGACACATGAAGACCAGGTTCACGCTCGGGTCGGGCAACACTTGGTGGGCAGGGCAACGCGGATCGGTGTTGCCGGCGATGGCGTGCACCCACGCGCATTCCAGCATGGCCGCCAGGGCTGGCGGCGGCGCAGCCTGGCGATAGCCGCCCAGGGTCTGGGCGACGGGTGTGCGCGGTGCCATGGGAACTCCTTCAGATCCTGCTCCGCCATCAGGCCATAGATATGGACCTGTAGGGCTTTAGAAGCTGCGAGCACGCATTAAGTTCCTGCCGCTTGGACCCGGGTCGTCAGCCCGATCCTTTAGCTGTGCGGCTGCCCAGAGGCGGTATGAAAGCGGCCTTCGCTTCGGCCGAGAGGGCGCCGCCGGCGGGGTACCTGCGGTCCAGGAAGGTCTTGGGCGAGGTGAAGAGATCGGGGTGGGCAGAGCGGAACGCCGGCCAGTCGTGGTCGGTTCCAAGGCCATGCATGCGCTCGCAGATTAGCAGCAGGTAGAAGCAGGTCACGGTCTCGTTATGGAGGCCGTGGGCCTCGTGGTGGGCGGCGAAGGCTGCAGCAGGCCGCCCATAGCCTCACTAGCGGGCGCTCTGCCAGGAGCATCCAGGCCAGCTCCAGGTGCCCGGCATGGCGAAAGTCCAGCTTGGGGTAATCCAGGGCCCTGAAACGCTCCAGGAGGTCCTTTTGGGCCGCCCCGGGGCGCATCACTTCTCTTTCAGGCGGTGGCTATCCTCGGCTCCCAGGTCCAGCTCATAGAGCTCCTTGAAGCGCGCGATTTTGGCCTGGGTGTTACGGGAGAAGGGTGCTTTGCCTTCAAAGGAATGCAGCACGATGCCTTCCAGGAGGTCACCCAGGGTGATATCCAGATCCTCGGCCACGGCCTTGAGTACCTTGAGCAGGCGCTTTTCCATACGTATGCCGGTTTGGACCCGTTCGATCTCTTTCATGGTTTGGATGCTCAATTGGTACAAATGTACTTTAGTACATTCAAGACATATGTTGCAAGAGCTGGGATGGGAATGGGGGGACCACAACTGGTATCGCGCAGCCGATATTCCATAATCTGCAAGTGCCAGCTTGGGGAATGCGCGTTCGTTATATGGCAAAATCTCCGCTCGACTTGGAATAAGTCATATCGGCAACCAGACAGATGGAACCTAACGTGGACCACGATGATCGCCGCAAGCATCCGCGGCTGCGCCGGGAAGAGCGTGCCGTCATCCGCCAGCTAAATATCAGCGGCGAGGACGTGACCGTATCCAAGTACTACTGCACCACCGTGGACATCTCCCCGGGCGGTGTGCAGATCCAGACCAAGCGCGCCTTCCCCCTGGGCGAGCAGGTCGAGATCACCATCAACCTGGAAGGCCATCCCGCGGCGTTCAATCTTTCGGGCGTGACTCGCTGGATCGCGCCGTCGAAGGACGAGCCGGGCTACGTGCTGGGTGTCGAACTCATCACCGACAACAACATCTCCAACTGGCGCCGGTTGTTCCACTGAACGCCGGGCCTTCCTGCGGAGCCTTCCCATGAATTGGTCCACCGACGATGCCGGCAAACTGCTGTTGAGGGTGCTGGTGGGCGGCCTCCTGGTGCTGCACGGTTTCCACAAGCTCACCACCGGCCCGGGTGAAGTGGCGTCGATCCTCTCCGCCCACGGGGTGCCAGCCTTCCTCGCCTACGGCGTCTACCTTGGTGAAGTGGTGGGCCCGGTGCTGATGGTGCTCGGCGTGTATGCGCGCGTCGGCGCCCTGCTGGTGGTCGCCAACATGCTGGTGGCGGTACTTGCCACCCGGGGCTTGAACCTCTGGCACTTGAACGACCATGGCGGCTGGGGCATTGAACTCGAGGTCCTATTCGGTGTCGGAGCCTTATGTGTGGCGCTGTTCGGCGCCGGCAGTTATAGCGCTGCCGGCAAGGGCGGCAAGTTCAACTAGGCGAGGCCAGCATGGACCCGACCCGGCGTGGGATGTTGAAAGCGGTCTTATGGGGCGGCCTGCTGGGCGGCACCATAGATATCTTCTCGGCCTCACTCATCTCCCTCTTGAGCCCCCTGCTCATCATGCGTTTCATCGCCGCGGGCCTCTTAGGTCCCGCGGTGATCAAGGGCGGCCTGGATATCTCCTTCGTCGGGCTGGTGCTGCAGTGGCTCATGTGCCTCATCATCTCCACCCTATTCGTCCTGGCCTGGCAACGCCTCGCCTGGATGCGCCGTGATTGGCGTGTGACGGGAATCGCTTATGGCGTGCCGGTCTACTTTGTCATGACCTACGTCGTATTGCCGCTCTCGGCCCTGCACCACTGGACCGCCTTCGACCTGAAGGGTTTTGTGCTGAATCTGCTAGCCATGATGCTGTTCGGCCTGATCATCGCCTATAGCGCCGCCCGTCTCCTGCCGGAGCGCCGCGCTTAAGACCGTTTCCAGGGCAGTTATTTATGACGGTTCATAGATAAGCACCGCCAGAACCTTCCGTATCTACGACCAATCGACGAATCTCTCCGACCAATGCCTCCCAGAGTGGCTTTCCGGCCATAGCACCCCCCTGCGCCTTCTTACAGAATCCGGGGCAGGGAGACGTCCGTCGTGTTCGATGCAACAGACGTCCGCCGTAGGGCATGGATACTGGGTCTTTGCCGTTGCCAAACGACAACAGAACTTAGTTACAAACCACGGGCCCTGGTCTTATTTCACTTAAAGACAGCTCTGGGAGACACAGATGAACAGCAACCAGATCAGCAAGGCCGTGCGACTCGCGCTAGTGGCGGGAGCGGTGTCTGCGGTGGCGGCGCCTGCGGCGTTCGCAGCGGACACTGACCAAAGCACCACGACGACGACGACCACGACCAACAACACGAC
>DASYCJ010000044.1:0-14479 GCA_036500225.1 Gammaproteobacteria bacterium | reverse complement strand
GAAGATCGGCGTGATGTTCGGCAACCCGGAGACCACCACCGGCGGCAACGCCCTCAAGTTCTACGCCTCGGTGCGCCTGGACATCCGCCGCATCGGCGCCATCAAGAGCGGCGAGGAGGTCATCGGCAGCGAGACCCGCGTCAAGGTGGTCAAGAACAAGGTGGCACCACCCTTCAAGGTGGCGGAGTTCGAGATCCTGTACGGCAAGGGCATCTCCCGGGCCGGTGAGATCATCGAGCTCGGCGTGACCCAGGAGCTGGTGGAGAAGTCCGGTGCCTGGTACAGCTACAAGGGCAAGAAGATCGCCCAGGGCAAAGAAGGCGCCCGCGAGTACCTGGAACAGAACCCCGAGATCATGGCCGAGATCGAGGCCGGCATCCGCGAGAAGTTGGTGCCGAAGAAGGTGGCGCCCCTCGCCGCCGTCAGCAACGACGAAGACGACAGTGAGCCTGAAGAGACCGCAGAAGCCTGATGAGCTTAGTGCCCGGGACCCGGCCAAGGTCCGGGCCAAGGCTCTGAGCTTCCTGGCGCGGCGTGAGCATGCCGCCGGGGAGCTCAAGGTCAAGCTCGTGGAACGTGGCTATGAAAGCACCGCCGTGGAGGCGGTGCTTTCGTCTTTGGAGCAGGAGAAGCTACTCTCGGACGCGCGTTTCGTGCAGGAGTTCGTGGCCGCCCGGGTGCGGCGCGGTTCCGGCCCCATGAAGATCCGCGAGGAACTTAGGGGACGGGGTGTCACCGGGGAGCCGGTGGAGGAGGCCTTGGGGGCCTTGAAAGGAGCATCGGCAGAGGTGGCCGCCACCGCCCGGCGCAAGCGCTTCGGCGCGGCGCTACCGAAGGACATGCCGGAACGGGCCCGTCAGGCGCGCTTCCTGCAGCAACGGGGTTTCTCCATGGACGATATCCGCAAAGCCCTCAAGGGCGAGGTCGAGGACTGAACTTAGGCGGGTTTCCGGCCTGAAAACCGGCTTTTCTCTTGGGGCTCGGAGGGAGAAGCCTCATAATATTGGTCATGATGACCAGTAACGACATCCGTACCAGCTTCCTCGAGTACTTCAAGTCCAAGGGCCACACCGTGGTGCCTTCGAGTCCTCTGGTACCCGCCAACGACCCGACCCTGCTCTTCACCAACGCAGGCATGGTCCAGTTCAAGGACGTCTTCTTAGGGCGTGACAAGCGCGATTATGTGCGCGCTACGTCATCCCAGCGTTGCGTGCGTGCCGGCGGCAAGCACAACGATCTGGAGAACGTGGGCTACACGGCCCGCCACCACACCTTCTTCGAGATGCTGGGCAACTTCAGCTTCGGCGACTATTTCAAGAAAGACGCCATCGCCTATTCCTGGGAACTGCTGACCAAGGTCTGGAAGCTCCCTCCCGAGAAGCTCTGGGTCACGGTCTATCACACCGATGACGAGGCCTATGACCATTGGCTGAAAGACGTGGGTGTGCCTAAAGAGCGCATCGTGCGCATCGGCGACAAGCCGAGTGGGCAGAAGTACCAGAGCGACAACTTCTGGCAGATGGCCGATACCGGTCCCTGCGGTCCCTGCTCTGAGATCTTCTACGACCACGGCGACAAGGTAGCCGGCGGACCGCCGGGCTCGCCCGATGCGGACGGCGACCGTTATATAGAGATCTGGAACTTGGTGTTCATGCAGTTCGACCGTTCCGCGGAAGGTGTATTGACGCCTTTACCTAAGCCCTGTGTGGACACGGGCATGGGTCTGGAGCGCCTCACCGCTGTGCTGCAGCACGTGCACTCCAATTATGAGATCGATCTCTTCCAGAAGCTCATCGCAGCAGCGGCGGAAGTCACCGGCGCGAAAGACAAGGCGAGCCCCTCGTTACGCGTGATCGCTGACCACATCCGCGCCTGCTCCTTCCTCATCACCGACGGCGTACTGCCCTCCAACGAAGGCCGCGGCTATGTGTTGCGCCGCATCATCCGTCGCGCCATCCGTCACGGCTATAAGCTGGGGCAGGAGAAGCCTTTCTTCCACAAGCTGGTGAAAGCCTTGGACGCGGAGATGGGCAGTGCCTATCCGGAACTGCGCAAGGCTGTCTCCCATGTAGAGAAGGTGCTGCTGCAGGAAGAAGAGCGTTTCGCTGAGACCCTGGATCAGGGCATGCGTCTGCTCGAGACCGCCATCAAGGACATGAAGGGTAAGACCCTGTCCGGCGAGACGGTCTTCAAGCTCTACGACACCTACGGTTTCCCGGCGGACCTCACCAACGACATCGCCCGCGAGCGTGGTCTGGCCATCGACGAGGTGGGCTTCGAGAAAGAGATGGAGTCCCAGCGTGGCCGGGCCCGTGCCGCCAGCAAGTTCGGCGCCGACTATGGCCAGGACGTGGAGATCAAGGGCGAGACCGCCTTCAAGGGTTATGAGCACCTCAGCCACAAGGGCAAGGTGACCGCGCTGTTCCGCGGCAAAGATGCGGTCCAGTCCCTCAAGACCGGCGAGCAGGGCATGGTGATCCTGGACCAGACGCCGTTCTATGCGGAGTCCGGCGGGCAGGTAGGCGACCAGGGCTTACTCAAGTCCGGCGCCAATGAATTCAAAGTCGAGGACACTCAGAAGCGCGGCGGCGGCGCCTTCGCACACATGGGTTCAGTGACCCGGGGCGAGATCAAGGTCGGCGAGACGTTGGACGCGCAGGTGGATGAGAGCCTGCGTAAGGCCACGGTGCTGAACCATTCCGCCACCCACTTGCTGCACGCAGCCCTGCGCAAGGTGCTCGGCACCCACGTGGCCCAGAAGGGTTCGCTGGTGGCGCCGGACAGGTTGCGTTTCGACTTCTCCCATTACCAGGCGGTCACGCCGGAAGAGCTCTCGAAGATCGAGGACCTGGTCAATACCGAGATCCGCCACAACGAAACGGCGGACGTGCGCGAGATGGGCTACGACGACGCCATCAAGTTCGGCGCCATGGCACTGTTCGGTGAGAAGTACGGCAACGTGGTGCGTGTGATGAAGTTCGGTGACTTCTCCACGGAACTCTGCGGCGGCACCCATGCACACCGCACCGGTGACATCGGCCTGTTCAAGATTCTGAGCGAGAGCGGCGTGGCCGCGGGCGTGCGCCGCATCGAGGCCGTCACTGGCGCCGGCGCACTGACCTGGGTGAATGCCCTACAGAGCACCGTGCGCAAGATCGAAGAGACTCTGCGCAGCGACGATGTGGTGGCCAAGACCCAACAGTTGCAGGAGCGGGTGAAGCAGCTGGAGAAACAGCTGGCTCAGGCCTCCGGCAAGCTCGCATCCAATCGCGGCGATGAACTCACGTCCCAGGCTCAGGCCATCGGCAATGCCAAAGTACTCTCGGCGGTGATCGAGGGTGCGGATGCAGCGGCCTTGCGTGATCTCATGGACCAACTCAAGAACAAGCTCGGCTCCGCGGTGGTGGTGCTGGGCACCGCCAACGAGGGCAAGGTGAGCTTGATCGCGGGCGTCACTGCGGACCTCACCGCCAAGGTGAAGGCCGGCGAGCTCGTCAACATGGTGGCCCAGCAGGTGGGCGGCAAGGGTGGTGGGCGTCCGGATATGGCCCAGGCCGGCGGTACTGATCCTGCCAATCTGGATAAGGCTCTCAAATCTGTGCCCGATTGGGTGCGGACGAAACTAAGCTGATGAAGCGGCCATCGTGGCCCTGATCGTCCAGAAGTACGGCGGCACCTCCGTCGCTGACTGCGAGCGGATCGAACACGTGGCGCGCAAGATCGCTGCCACCCGTGACCAGGGTCATGAAGTGGTAGTGGTAGTCTCGGCGATGGCCGGCGAGACCGATCGATTGCTCGGCCTCGCCCATCGCATCATGCCGCGGCCCACCCGTCGCGAACTGGACGTGCTGCTAGCGAGTGGCGAGCAGGTCTCCATCGCGCTGCTCTGCATCGCCCTGGCCAAACTCGGCATCCAGGCTCGTTCCTTCACCGGCGGCCAGGTGTGCATCCGCACCGACGCGGTCCACACCAAGGCACGCATCGAGACCATCGACGACACGGCCCTGCGGGAGACGCTGGCAGCCGGCGCGATCCCGGTGGTGGCCGGTTTCCAAGGTGTGGACCCAGCCGGCAACATCACCACCCTCGGTCGCGGCGGCGGAGACACCACGGCGGTGGGGGTGGCGGCGGCCATGAAAGCCGACGAATGCCAAATCTACACCGACGTAGACGGCGTTTACACCGCCGATCCGCGTCTGGTCCCGGAAGCGCGGCGCCTGCCCCGCGTCACCTTCGAGGAGATGCTGGAGCTGGCGAGCCAGGGCTCCAAGGTGCTGCAGATCCGTGCGGTGGAGTTCGCCGGCAAATACAATGTGCCCTTACGGGTGCTCTCCACCTTCAAGGAAGGGGAGGGCACGCTCATCACTTACGAGGATCAAGCCGTGGAAGCTGCCGTAGTGTCGGGAGTCGCGTTCAGTCGCGACGAGGCGGAGGTCGCCCTGCTGGGCGTGCCCCAGGCCGCGGACGTGGCCTACCGCATCCTGGGTCCCATCTCCGATGCCAACATCGAAGTGGACATGATCGTGCAGAACGTGGCGCGGGACGGGCGCCTGGATTTCGCCTTCACTATCCATCGCAACGACCATCCCCAGGTCATAGATATTTTGCGTGCGAATTTGCAGCGCCTCGGCGCCCAGAGCCTACAGAGCGATGAGCGGGTGGTAAAAATCTCGGTGGTAGGCGTCGGCATGCGGTCCCACGCGGGAGTCGCAAGCACTGTATTTAGAGCCCTTGCCGAAGCCGGCATCGAACTCCGGATAGTGACCACCTCCGAGATCAAGGTCTCGGTGGTGGTGGAGGAGAAGCAACTTGAGGCGGGCGTCAGGGCTCTGCACAAGGCCTTCGGGCTCGCTTCGCCTGCTAAGGAAGACCGGCTGGTGCGAGGCGCCGCGGGTTGAGTATGTCGCCCGCTGGGCGCAGAATAGTCAACGCTCCATCAGAGAGCGGCTACATAAAGACTAGCGAACGGATTCCCGAAGGAAATGGAATTCCCTTTGAGGTGGTTCAGGGACAATGCTACTAGGAGTCGGATGACATGCTCATTCTTACGCGTCGCGTGGGCGAGACGCTCATGATAGGCGACGAAGTCACGGTGACTGTTCTCGGCGTCAAGGGAAACCAGGTGAGACTCGGGGTGAATGCACCACGTACGGTGGCAGTGCATCGCGAGGAGATCTACGAGCGCATCCGCCGCGAACAGGATAGCGGCCTGCCCCCGCAGAACCACGGCAACGGCAACACCACCGAAGAATAACCGGCTCCAAAGACCCGGAAATCCGGGCTTTTTGACCGGGTGCGCCCCGGCCCGGTATCATGCGCGTCCGATGTCGGCAGGGCCCGGTTCAGCGGCCTGACCCGCACCACGGATGGATCTGCAGCGATCCCATATAAGCAGCGTTTTTGGAGAGGTGGCCGAGTGGTCGAAGGCGCGCCCCTGCTAAGGGCGTATACGGGCTAAAACCTGTATCGAGGGTTCGAATCCCTCTCTCTCCGCCAGTTACCCACGAAAAAGGGACCCTCTCGGGTCCCTTTTTTCGTGAGCCATCGACCGCGTAGTGAAGGACCCGAACCCTCGATATCAAAGGCCGGTTCGACAAAATCGCTAGGAGCGATTTTGGACCCCGGAGCGGGGGGGGGTCCGCAGGGGCGAGCAATCCCGATCTCTCCGGTCAAAACAGTGGATTCGAACCCTCGTGATCTAAGTCCCGCTCCGCGGGGCGAACGGATTGGTGGCAGGGCAGGCCGTCTCCATCGTAGTGCTGTCGCCGGGAGCGATTTTGGACCCCTGCGGCGTGCCCCTCTTCGCTTCATATATTTAGCCCTTCTCCTTCCGGGCCTCGATCCTGTCCCTTCCTGGGGCATGGGCAGGGGAGTGTTTATTTTAAAACTACTAATAGTATAGTACGTTATAAATAGTAAGCGGCCGTGAGGTCGCCAACAACCTGGGGGCTATACATGGATACGGGACACCTGTCTTTGTCGCGGATCATCCGCGGCCTGCTCATCACCGGCGCCATCAGCGCACTGCCTTTGCGCGGGGCGCTCGCCGATGACACCACGCCGGACCAGACCACGCCGCCGGTGAACGGCACGGCGCAGCTGGGCAAGATCGATGTCACCGGCACCCGCATCAAACGCGTGGATGTGGAGGCGGCGCGGCCCATCACCGTCATCACCGCACAGCAGATCAAGGAGACGGGCCTCACCTCCGTCGGCGACGTGCTGCAACAGTTGCCGTCATCGGGTGCCGCAGTCAACAGCCAATTCAACAACGGGGGCAGCGGACGTTCCAACATCGACCTGCGCAACCTTGGATCGAACCGACTGCTGGTGCTGCTGGATGGCAAGCGCGTGGTGGGTGGGCTCGGCGGCGACGTCGATCTCAACACCATCCCGGTATCGATCATCGACCACATCGAGATCCTGCAGGACGGCGCCTCCGCCTTGTACGGTTCCGACGCCATCTCCGGCGTGATCAACCTCATCACCGTGAAACGCTACGACGGCGCCGAAGCCAACGCCAGCATCGGCAAGTACGATGCCCACGGTGACGGCGGCGGCTGGGACGGCGAGAGCGAGCAGTTCGACTTCACCCTCGGCACCAGCAGCGAGCGGGGCAACGTGGTGATGAACGCTTCCTACGTCACCGAATCGCCGGTCCTGGCCGGCAACCGCACTGTCTCCAAGGAACCGGCGATCGGCGCCGGCAACACTGCCGGCAGCTTCACCACGCCGAACGGCGTGATCTTCACCTCGTCACTCAACGGCCACTGCCCGGGCCGGGCGACCTTGACCAGCTACGGCACCTGCGAGATGACCCTCATCAAGCCGCGGCCCGGCAGGGTCGGCCAGCCGAACGGTCCGACCCTGGCCAACTTCCGCGACGTCACGCCGGACGACCGCTTCAACTACGCACCTGCCAACTTCCTGATGACGCCAAGCGAGCGCACCGGCCTGTTCGTCCAGTCCAGTTACGACCTGGCGGATAACCTGAGCTTCGATGCCCAGGCACTGTTCAACTCACGCAAATCGTCGGAGCAGCTGGCGCCCAACACCATCAGCATCGGCGCCTTCGGCCAGGCCAAGGCCAACGGCCAGCCGGTGGGCATCTCCGGGAAGAACCCCTATAACCCCTTCGGCGAGGACCTGGTCGCCAGCGTGAGCCAGTCCTGCATCTTCGCCGCCACCTGCCTGTCGCTGGAGCAGTTTGGGCGCCGGCTCTCGGAGGGTGGTAACCGGGTGTTCGACCAGGACGTGGAGAACTTCCAGTTCAACGGCGGCTTCAGTGGCTACTTCCGCTTCCTCGGCAACGAGTGGGACTGGGATGCAGGTTACTCCTACGGCAACAACTACGAAGCCGACCTGGCAGGTGGCGTAGTAAACACCTTCCATCTGCAGGAGGAGCTGGGGACGCCCGGAGCCGCGCCCTGCGCCAGTGCTGGGGCCGGCTGCACGCCTATGGACTTCTTCGGCGGCGACGGCAGCATCACCCCGGCGATGCTGAGCTACATCATGTTCGAGCAGCATGACGTGGTCGAACAGACCGCACGCAACTACAGAGCCAACACCACCGGCCAGCTGGCGGACCTGCCGGCGGGGCCTCTCAACATGGCCATCGGCGCCGAATACGATGAGACCGATGGCTTCTCTCACCCGGATGCGCTGGTCACCCAGGGCAACACCGCTGCCAGCCTGATCCCGCCCACCTCAGGCCGCGAACGCACTGTGTCCCAGTACGTGGAGTTCGATATCCCACTGGTTGCCGACCAGCCCTTCATGAAAGACGTGGACCTTGACCTCGCCAACCGCTGGTCGCAGTTCAAGTGGGAAGGCGGGGACGTGGAGACCAACAACCGCTCCAGCCATGGCGCGGATGCGTCCACCGGCTCGGCATCCCTGCGCTGGCAGGCCAACGACCAGCTACTGTTGCGTGCCTCCTGGTCCCAGGGCTTCCGCATCCCCAGCATCAGCGACCTGTTCCTGGCGGACAGCGACAGCTTCGAAGCGCTCACCGATCCCTGCGTGGGTGCGGGCAAGGCCGCCCATTGCGGTAGTGGCGCAGTGGTGCAGACCGGGCTCGGTGGCACGCTGCCTGCGACCATAGGCGGCAACACCAACTTGACGCCGGAGCATTCGATCTCGGAGACCGTGGGCTTCGTCTATAGCCCCGATTGGCTGGCAGGCTTCGACTTTAGCGCTGACTACTACAAGATCGACCTGGAGAACGCCATCGGCCAGATACCGGGACAGTTGATCCTGGACGGCTGTTACGTCGACGGGATCCAAAAGTATTGCGACCTGATCCGGCGTTCAGGAGGCGACCACAGCGCCAAGGCCCCCGGCGTCATCAGCAACGTGCAGAACCTGAACACCAATGCCGGCGGCATCAAGACCGAGGGCATTGATGTCTCGGTGCGGTACAAGTTCCCGTCGACCTCGTTCGGTGACTTCAAGGCCGGCATGGACTGGGATTTCACCCGTCAGTACGTGGCGACGCTGGTGTTCGGCCAGAACGGCTTCAGCAGTGAGGAGCTCTCCGGTACCACTACCGACAGCGCCGGCGGCACGAGCCTCGCCGGTACCGCCCAGGCCACCGGCGGCGTGCCGAAACAACGCGCCAACATCAACCTGGCATGGACCTATGGGAACTGGTCGGCGAGCTGGAACGTGGAATACATCAGTCACCTGATCGAGGATTGCAACGAGGCCATCGCCCTCGTCCCCGCCAGCCGCTGTCCGCTCACCATAAACTTCCCGTTCGAGCAGCACCATGTGCCCGGCAACCACATCGGCGCGACGTTCTATCACGACGTGCAGGCCACCTATCACCTGGACTCACTGGACACGGACTTCAGCCTGGGCGTGCGTAACCTGTTCGACAAGCAGCCGCCCATCGCCATGTCAGCCTTCGCCAACAGCTTCCTGCCGACCTACTACCGGACCCCCGGCCGGTTCCTGTTCGCCTCGGTGAGCGTGAAGTTCTGAGCCTGGCTTGGGTCGTCCTGGAGCGTCGGTTAAAACCGACCCTCCGGGACGATTCCGCTATCATCCCGCCATGGGCTACCACGGAGGTAGATAACCATGGCGAAGCGACTGGCAGCGCTCCTGCTGCCCGGACCGGGCCTGCTGGCGATGATGCTGCTCGCGACTGACGCACGAGCCGACGTGAACCTGACCGATCTTGAAGCGAATGCCGCCGCCGCGCAGCAGACCGCGGTCAAGGAAGGCTGGCAGGGCTCGGTGGCGCTCGGTTATCTGCAGACTACCGGTAACTCCAACACCTCCACTGCCAACGGCAAGGCCCTGATCGGTTACAAGGCCGGCAACTGGCAGGACTCGATCCTGGTACAGGCCCTCAAGGCCAGCCAGGAGGGCATACTCACCGCTGAGAACGTCGAGGCGAACGGCCAGAGCGACTACAACCTGGACCCGGACGATTACCTGTTCGGCAACCTTGATTACCTGCGCGACGTGTTCAGCGGCTACGAGCGCCGCACCTCCGAAGTCGTGGGCTTGGGCCATCGGCTCATCAACTCACCGACCCAGCAGCTGGACCTGGAACTCGGTGCCGGCCGGCGCCAGACACGCTATAGCACCGACTTCCCCAGCAGCGAGGAGTGGGTGGAGCGCATCGCCGGCAGCTATCTCTGGAAGTTCACCAATACCAGCAATATCACCGAATCCTTGAGCGTGGTGCATGGCTCCAGCAACACCCTGACCCAGTCTGTGACGGCAGTCACAGCCAACCTTGCCGACAGTTTCGCCTTGTCGCTCTCTTACACGGTGTCACATAACAGCAGCGTGCTGGTGGGTTTCAAGAAGACCGATGCCATCACCGCGTTGTCGCTGGTCTACACCTTCGTACCCGAAGCGCCGGTGCCGCCTGCGCCGGCCCATACGGACAATTCGGCAGTGGCCCCGGCGATCCCGCCGCCGTGAATCGGGTCCCGAGGCATTGAACCCGGCGGTTCCGGCACGGTCTTACGCTTAAGGTAAAGTCGGGCGGCCCCGAAGCCCGTTACAATGGTCCTGCCCGCCGCTCATGGCGCTGGCTGTCTCCCCATCGGTATCCTGCTGCATGAAAAAACACATCGTCCTCCTCTCCAGCCTGTTGCTGGTCGCGCTATTCAATACCGCCTCGGCCACGATCGAGAGCGGCAATTCGGCGCCGGTACCGAAGCCGGGTGAGGCCTCAGTGGACGAGGCGGTGGCCTATGTCCTGACCCACTACCACTACAGCCGCGAACCCCTGGACACGGCCCTGGGCGGCAAGATCTTCGACGAGTACCTGAAGGAGCTGGACCAGAGCCACAGTTACTTCATGCAGTCAGACATCGATTCTTTCGCCACCTATCGCAGCAACCTGGGCGCGAGCGTCAAAGCTGGTGACTTGAAGCCCGCCTTCGCCATCTACGCGGTGTTCCACCAGCGCTTCGACGCGCGCATGGCCTATGCCTTGTCGTTGCTCGATACGGAGCCGGACCTGACCAAGGACGAATCCCTGACCTTGGACGACAAGCCCAAGACCTGGGCCGCTGACCAACCGGCGCTCGATGACATGTGGCGCAAACGCGTCAAGAACGACGTCATCGAATCCATGCTGGACGGCAAGACCTGGCCCCAGGCCCAGACCCAGCTCAAGAAGCGTTACACCAACTTGCAGCAGAGCGTGGACAAGTTTGACAGCGGCGATGTGTTCGCGAGCTTCATGAACGCCTATGCGCGGGCGCTGGATCCGCACACCGAATATTTCCCGCCGGTCGAGTACGATCAGTTCAAGACCCAGATGAGCCTGAAGCTGGAAGGCATCGGCGTGGAACTGCAGGGCGACGACGACTACGTGAAGATCGTGCGAGTTCTGCCCGGCAGTCCCGCGGCCAGGAGTGGTGCCTTGCATGCCGGTGATCGCATCGCCAGCGTCGGCCAGGGCGAGGACGGCGAGTTCGTGGACGTGGTGGGCTGGCGACTGGATGATGTGGTGCGCTTGACCCGCGGCCCCAAGGGGACGGTATTGCGCCTACAGGTGCTGCCAGCCGGTGCCAAGGCCGGCACTCAACTCAAGTCTATCCGGCTGGTGCGTGATTCCATCAAGCTCGCGGAGCAGGCGGCACGCAGCGACGTGGTGACGGTACCGCGCGGGCAGGGCAAACCCGATGCCCGTATCGGCGTGATCCGTATCCCCGAGTTCTACATCGACTTCGACGAACGCGCCGCTGGCAACCCCAACTACAACAGCCTGACCCGGGACGTGCGCAAGCTGCTCACGGACCTCGAGGCCAAGCATTTCGACGGCCTGGTCTTGGACATCCGCAACAACGGCGGCGGTTCGGTGGATGAGGCGGCGAACCTGGCGGGCTTGTTCATCCCCCATGGCCCGATGGTGCAGCTGCGCGGCTCCGACGACAAGATCACGGTGGTGCGCTCCACCGACACCCCGGTGTATTCCGGGCCCCTGGCGGTGCTGGTGGATCGCCTGAGCGCCTCCGCTTCGGAGATCTTCGCCGGCGCCATCCAGGACTATCACCGCGGCGTGATCGTGGGTAACGATACCTATGGCAAGGGTGTAGCCACCCAGTTCGTAGATCTCGGGCAGATGACCGATGACCAGGCGGATGCGGGCCAGTTGATGTTCGTCTCGGACAAGTTCTACCGGGTCACCGGTGCCAGCACCCAGGACAAGGGCGTGACGCCGGACATCCAGCTGCCCTCGCAGATCGATCCGACCCAGTTCGGCGAGGAGACCGAGGACAACCCACTGCCCTGGGACACCATCAGTGCGCTGAGCTACAAGCCTGTCGACTATCAGGTGCAGGCCATGCTGCCGGAGCTGCGTAAGCGCCACGAGCAGCGGGCTGGCAGCGACCCCCTGTTCCAGCTGTATGTCGGCGACATCCAGCACCTGAAGACCGAGGATGCGGCCACCAGCCTGCCGCTGATGCTGGATGCCCGCAAGCAGATGGAACAGCGTGAAGATGCCTGGCGCGCCAACGACGACCTGGTATGGAAGAAGCTCACCGGCGGCACGCCGGCGAACTTAGGCGGCGATGGACCGGTGGCCAGTCCTCAGGACGTCGCCTTGCGGGAGGGCGCCGCCATCGTCGCCGACATGCACGACCTCCAGCGTCACGGCTGAGCTCAGTGGGCGGGGACCGTCCCCGCCACGATGTAGACGCGTCCCGAGCGCAAGCCGTTCACGCCGCTCCAGGCGGAGGTGATGAGGTAGTCGGTCATGCCATCCCCATCCACGTCGCCTACGGCCACCGCGTCGAAGCCCAAGGTCTCGCCCGGCACCTTGCCGACGATATCCTGCAAGACATGCCCGTCTTTCCCCGAGAACACCTGCACCCTTCCACCTGACCAGGCGGCGTCGTGATACTGCCAGCTGCCCACCACCAGGTCCGCGTGGCCGTCGTGATCCACGTCGCCGGCCCGCGCGGCGCCGATGCCGAATCCCTCGATCGCTCCGTCACCGGTCAAGGTCAATATCGGTAGGCCGGTTTTGCCTGAGTACACGTAGACGCGGCCTGTCGCCGGCCCCTTGGCTGCGTTGCCGAAGTCCGTGGCGTAGACGTCGGGTAGCCCGTCGCCATCCACGTCACCCAGCACCGAAGTGAACATGTAGCCCAGGGCATTGCCGGTGCTGTCCGCGTCCTCCACGAACTGCGGCTTCGGATCCAGGCGGTCATATATATAGAGCCGGCCGTGGTGCGCCGTGCCGCCCATGGCCGCTCCCACCACGTACCGGCCCTGGCCACCGCTGACACTGGAGCCGAAACTGTCGCCATCCGCTTCGCCTTCCAGCACCGACAGCACCTTGCCGGTCTTGCCGGAATATATGTAGGCGCAGCCCGTGGCGTGTCCGGGCGCATGGCGTTCGCTGCTGGGGGCTCCCACCAGGAGATCGGACACGCCATCGTGATCGAAGTCGCCGATACCGGCGGCAGCCATGCCGAAGTCATGATCCAGAGGATCACCGGCCATGCGCCGCAACTGCTTGCCGTCGCGGCCGGAGAACACATAGACCGCGTCTTCACCGGGCGCGCCGACGATCACGTCCGGTATGCCGTCGCCGTCCACGTCGCCCGCAGCTTCGAGGCTGATGCCCAAGAGGGCGCCCGGGGCGCCCACGGTCTTCCACAACAGCTTGCCGGTCTTGCCGGAGTACACATACAGCTTGCCGTGGCTGTCGCCATAGGGAGGATTGCCGGTGGCAGAGATCACCACGTCCGTGACGCCATCCCCGTCGACGTCACCGATGCCCCGAGCGATCCAGCCGAACTCGTCGCCAGCCTGCTCGCCGCGCCATTCATGGATGATGCGCACCGGCTGCACGAAAGGCGGCTCGAAGCGGATCAGGTCGGGGAACAGCATCGCGAAGCGCGGGTCACCGTGCAGGGTTCGCACTGCCGGGTTCTCGGCCAGGCCGCTCAAGTCACCCATGGCGCCCTTATGCATGATCTCGAACCAGAGGAAGGCATCGTCGGCGCGCTTGGCTCCGGCGTAGAGCAGGAACAGGGCGGTAGCCGCCGGGCGCGCCGACGCAGGCAGCGCATAGGCCTGGCGATAGGCGTCGGCGGCGGCATCGGTCTGGCCGAGACCCTGATGTGCAGTGCCCAGCGCGATGAGAGCTCTGCCGTTCTTCGGATCGGTTTTCAGCAGGCCATCCAGCAGGGGCAGGGCGTCCTGGAAGTGTTTGGCGGTGATGTCCGCCTGCGCCGTCTGCAGGGAATCCGGCGCCGGCGCCGCGCAGCACAACGCATTGAAGGACAGGCCGGTCAGCAGCAGGAGAGTACGCAAGGCCGCCGCGCGCACCAAATTTTGCATGTCCATGTGGTCCCCTCGAAAGTGGCTTGGAAGACTTTATCAGCAGACCGCCGCTGTAAAGCTTAGTTGCAGGCAGCAGCGCAGGGTGGGGGGCTGCACGCGGTGGAATAGCCTTGTGCTGCGACGGTTCCATTCCGCCGACAAGGAGGTTGCGCCTCTCTCCCGGCTTTCGGTTCATATCGGCGCCGGACACATCATCTGACGATTCAGACTCCGCGTCCTGCGTTTCAAACAGGCTTTTCCCCGTGACCAACTGCACTGTGCCGAATGGCAGGGCAGTTTGCTCTCATCCAGAATCGGCCGCGACGAGGAGTGTTGCGCCATGTCGACATCATCGGCGGAAGTCGCGGCACCGTTGGAGGATACGAGCGAGGGGTTGTAGCAAAAGCACAACGCGATCCGGAAACGAAGCACTTTCCATAAATAATTTCAGTGGAGGCAGGATCAAAATGAACAGCAACCAGATCAGCAAGGCCGTGCGACTCGCGCTAGTGGCGGGAGCGGTGTCTGCGGTGGCGGCGCCTGCGGCGTTCGCAGCGGACACTGACCAAAGCACCACGACGACGACGACCACGACCAACAACACGACCAGCACCGCACAGCTGGGCAAGATCGAAGTGACGGGCACGCGCATCAAGCGTACCGACGTCGAGAC
>DASYCJ010000043.1:0-26263 GCA_036500225.1 Gammaproteobacteria bacterium | reverse complement strand
GGCGAAGGCGTCGCCCAGCCAGAAGCCGTATTCCGCCGAGATGCCGTTGGCGATGTCGGAGAAGCTGGCGGTGCCTTTGTCGGCGGCCACCACCAGGTACGGATCGTCCGGATCGTGGCGCACCACGTCCTTGGGCGGGATCACCTTGGTGCCCGATAGGTTGTCGGTCACGTCCAGGAGGCCCCGCAGGAAGGTCTGATAGCAGGCGATGCCTTCCTTCATGATGGCTTCGCGATCGCCGCCCAGGGGCGGGCGTTTCACGTAGAAACCGCCCTTGGCGCCGACGGGCACGATCACGGTGTTCTTCACGTTTTGGGCCTTCACCAGCCCCAGGATCTCGGTACGGAAATCCTCGCGCCGATCGGACCAGCGCAGGCCGCCGCGGGCCACCTTGCCCATGCGCAGATGCACGCCCTCGACCTTGGGTGAATACACCCAGATCTCGAACAGGGGCTTCGGCAGCGGCAGTTCCAGCTGCGCCGGATCGAACTTGAAGGAGACGTGAGCCTTGTACCCGCCGTCCGCGTCCTTCTGGAAGTAGTTGCTGCGCAGGGTGGCGAGGATCGCCCCCAGGAATAGGCGCAGGATGCGATCGTCGTCCAGGCTCGAGACCTGCTCCAGGGCTGCGGCGATGTCGGCGCGATGCTTCTCGGTCAGGGACTCGCGCTTGCCGGCGCCGTGGGGATCGTTGCGTACCTCGAACAGGTGCACCAGCGAAGCGGCGATGGCGGGATGCGTATACAGTGCCCGTTCCATGTAGGCCTGGCTGAAGCTGATGCCGGTCTGTAAGAGGTATTTGCAGTAGGCGCGCAGCAACATGGTCTGGCGCCAGTTCAAGGCGGCACTCAGCACCAGGCGGTTGAAGCCGTCGCTCTCCGCCTCGCCTCGCCACACGCGGGCGAACTGCTCCTGGAAAGCCTCCTTGAGGGCTTCCACGTCGATCTCGCCCGGATGCACCAGTTCGAAGTCCTGGATCCAGACGATGCTTCCGTCCGCCAGGTCCACCTCGTAGGGACGCTCGCTGATGACGCGCACGCCCATGTTCTCGAGCATGGGCAGGGCATCGGAGATGGGGATGGTCTGTTCGCGGTGGAAGGTCTTGAAGCGCAGGTAGCCCGGCGGCGCATTGAAGGGGCGGTACAGGCTCATGCGCAGACCGCCGCTGGCGTTCAGCGCGTCCACTTGCTCCACGTCGAACACCGCAGCCTTGGGTTTGATGTCGTCCTGGTAGGCGCCGGGGAAATGGTTGCCGTAGCGGCTGAAGAGCTTCAGACCCTGTTCCTCGCCCAGCACTTCCACCAGCGCGTTCTTGAGTTCGTCCTGCCAGGAGCGCACCGCCAGCACGATGTCCTTCTCGAGGGCTACGCGGTCGTACTTGGGCAGCTGCCAGGGTGTGGTGCGCACGATCACGTGCAGGCGCGCCAGGGCGGATTCAGAGAGGGTCACGGCGTGTTCGACGCTCTTGCCGTTCAGGGCCTGGAACAGGATGCCTTCGATGCGCTGGCGCACCACGGTGGTGTAGCGGTCGCGGGGCACGTAGATGAGGCAGGAGAAGAAGCGGCCGAAGCTGTCGCGGCGCACGAACAGCTTGACCCGCTGGCGCTCCTGCAACTGCACCACGCCCATGGCGGTCTCGAACAGCTCATCGGTGGTGCTCTGGAACAGCTCGTCGCGCGGCAGGTTCTCGAGGATATGGGTCAGGGCCTTGCCGTCATGGCTGGAGGCCGGCAGTTCCGAGCGGCGCATCACTGCGGCGACCTTCTCGCGCAGCACCGGGATGTCCCGCGGGCTCGTCGCATACGCACTGGTGGTGAAGAGTCCGAGGAAACGCCATTCGCCGGTCACCTGGCCGTCGGCGCCGAAGCGTTTCACGCCCACGTAGTCGAGGTAACCGGGGCGGTGCACCGTGGCCTGGGAGTTGGCCTTGGTGACGATCATGAATTCCTTGGCGCGGGCGCGCTTGCGCACGTCCTTCGGCAGCACCAGGAAACTCTGACTGATCTTGTTGTTGGATTCGCGCAGGATGCCTAAGCCCGAATTCGGCACTAGCTTCAGCACTTCCTCGCCGTTCTCCTCGTCCAGCACATACTCGCGCACGCCGAGGAAGGTGAAATGGTTGTCACCCAGCCATTCCAGGAACTTCAGGCCCTCATCCACTTCCGCGTCGCCCAGCACGCTGCGGTGCTTCTGCACTGCCTGCGTCACTTCCTTAAGCTTGTCGCGCATGGCCTGCCAATCGCCGATGGTGGCGCGCACGTCGCGCATGGCGCTTTGCAGGGCGGTCTCGATCCTGGAGAGAGTCTCGGCACCGGCCTGGCTGTCCACCTCGATGTGCATCCAGGATTCGGTGGTGGCGCCTTCCTGCTTGGCCACGCTGATGTCGGCGATGGCGCCGCGCGCATCGCGCTTCACGTTGTAGATGGGGTGCACCGTGAGGTGGATGCCGACGCCCAGCCGGTTCAGGGTCATGGTGGTGGTGTCCACCAGGAAGGGCATGTCGTCGTTCACCATCTCGATGATGGTGTGGGCGCTCTTCCAGCCGTCTTTCTTCTCGGTGGCGTTGAAGACCCGCACCTTGGTCTCGCCGCGGGCTCGCTTGGCGCCGAATTCGAAGTGGCTCAGGGCCGCGCCGAACAGGTCTTCCGGTGAGTGCGCCAGGATGTCTTCCTCGGCGATGTCATCGTAGTACTGGCGGATGAACATCTCGAGCTGTGCCGCCGAGGGTTGCTTCTGGGCCAGGGCGATGACCTTCTCCAGATGCTTGTCTTTGGGCGGGGATTTCCGTTGCGGCATGGCTCGGGCCTTAGAGGAGGATTATTGGGTTTTAGAGCGGGTATTTTACTGCGATACATGTGGAAACGGCGACCAGAGGCCGCCGTTTACCGTCATACGCGTCACACGCGTGTCATTGTGCCTTTTCCAGGTCCTTGATCACGGCTGCCAGCCAGCGGCAGGCGGTGCCGCCGGTGATGCAGCGGTGGTCGAAGGTGATGGATAAGGGGACGCGCTTGTGAACCTCGATGCCACCCATGACCGGCACTACGTCGTGGCGCAGACCGCCGGTGCCGAGGATGGCCACCTGCGGGGGTACCACCACCGGCGTCGCATAGCGGCCGGCCATCATGCCGAAGTTCGACAGGGTGATGGTCGGGTCCTTCATGTCGGCGGGCGAGACGCTGCGGTTGCGGGTCGCTTCCTTGATGCGGTTCAAGTCATCGCGCAGCTGCTGCGCGTTCTTGCTCTCCACCTTGCGAAGGATCGGTACGATCAAGCCGTCCGGCGTGTCCACCGCCATGGCGAGGTCCACGCGCTCATGGATGGTGCGCTCCAGCTTCTCGCCGTCGTACCAGGCGTTGAGTTCCGGCTCGGCGCGGCAACCGGCCACGATGGCGCGCACGATGCGCACCGTGATGTCCTGGCCTGGCATCCAGCCGTGGATGTCTGCGTCGTCGAAGAGCGTGCACTCGGCGACTTCGCTGCGGGACTTGCTCATGCTGGCGTGCATGGCGCGGCGCGGACCGCGCAGCGGTTCGGCGACGCCGTACTTCACGTCGGTGCGCTTCTTCGGCAGGTCCCAACGCTGTGTCGGAGCGGACGGCGCGAAGCTGCCGCCACCCTGCGCTGCGTTGCGCACGTCGTCGGCGCTCACAGTCTCGTTCTTGCCGGTGGGCGGGATGCCGCTGAGGTCCACGCCCATCTGCTTGGCGAGGATGCGCACCGAGGGCAGCGCCTTCACGCGCTGCGGTTCCTGCTTCTGTTTCTTGCGGATGATGGCGGTCTCGGCCACCACGGCATTGCTGGTGGGAACGTTACCCACTACGGTGCCGCTGTCCTCGGCGATGGGGGTGCCTTTCTTGGCGTCCGGCGCGGCCTTCTGGGCCGCAGCTTCTTCTTTCTTCGCGGGAGCCGCGGCTGCGCCGCCTTCGATGTCGAAATCGACCAGCGCAGAGTGGGTGGGGATGATGTCGCCGTTCTTGCCGTGGAGCTTGGCGATCTTGCCGCTCCAGGGGGAGGGCACGTCCACTACGGCTTTCGCGGTCTCGACGGAGAGCAGAGGCTGGTCCACTTTGACCACGTCGCCTTCCTTGACGTGCCAGCTGACGATCTCCGCTTCCTGCAGGCCTTCGCCCAGATCCGGGAGGTTGAACGTTCTCATGTTTATGCCTCCAGCACCTTGCGGATACCCTTGAGCACGCGCTCCACGCTCGGCATGTAATCATGCTCCAGCTTGAAGAGCGGCATGGGTATGTCATAACCCGTGACGCGGCCGATGGGCGCCTTCAGGGAATAGATGGCCTTCTCCGCCACGGTGGCAGCGATCTCGGCGCCCACGCCGCAGTTACGGGGCGCTTCGTGGACGATGACCAGGCGGCCGGTCTTCTCCACGGACTCCAGGATGGTATCGAAGTCGATGGGCGCGACGGTGGCCAAGTCGATCACGTCGCAGCTGACACCTTCTTCGCCCAGCTTCGCAGCAGCCTGCAGGGTCTCGTGGACCATGGCGCCCCAGGAGACCAGCGTCACGTCCTCGCCTTCGCGCAGCACGAAGCAAGTGTCCAGCGGCAGAGCCTTGCCGTCGTCTTCCACTTCCGCCTTGTTCAAGCGGTAGAGGCGCGTCGGCTCCAGGAACACCACCGGATCCGGATCGCGGATGGCGGCGAGCAGGAGGCCATAGGCGCGGGACGGGGAAGAGGGCATCACGGTGCGGATGCCCGGCATGTGCGCGAACATCGCTTCGTTGCTCTCGGAATGATGCTCCGGCGCGTGGATGCCGCCGCCCGAGGGCGCGCGCAGCACCATGGGCACATGCAGACGGCCGCGGGTGCGGGTACGCAGGCGGCCGGCGTGGTTGATCATCTGGTCCACGGCGGGGTAGATGAAGCCGGAAAACTGGATCTCGGCGATGGGCTTCATGCCCTGCGTCGCCATGCCGATGGAGATACCGGCGATGAGGGCTTCGGCCAGCGGTGTGTCCATGACACGGTCCTTGCCGAAGCGCTGCTGCAAGCCCAAGGTGGCGCGGAACACGCCGCCGTTCAGGCCCACGTCCTCGCCCAGCACCACCACGGAAGGATCTTTCTCCATCTCATGGGCCATCGCCATGGTGATGGCTTCGACCATCGTTACCTTAGCCATGGTGCTTGGCCTCCTCGACGGCTTCATCGCGTTGGGCGGCGAGGCCCTCCGGCAGGTTGCCGAACATATGGTCGAACATGCTCTCCACCGGCGGCTTGCCGGTGTCCTTATATAGTTTCACTTCCGCATCCACCCGCTCGGCGCACTCCGCCAGCAAGGCCTCTTCCTTCTTCTGGTCCCAGGCGCCGATGTCCATGAGGTGCTTGCGGATGCGGAGCAGGGGCTCCTTCTTCCACTCACCTTCCACTTCGCCCTTGGGGCGATAACGGGTCGCGTCGTCCGCGGTGGTGTGGTCATGCAGGCGGTAGGTGAGAGCTTCCACCAGGGTCGGGCCCTTGCCGGAACGCGCTTTCTCCAGCGCTTTATCCATCACGTCGCGCACGGCGATGATGTCATTGCCGTCCACCTGGATGCCCTCGATGCCGCCGGCGATGGCCTTCTGGGCCAGGGTCTCGCAGGCGGTCTGTGCGGAGAGGGGCACCGAGATGGCCCACTTGTTGTTGCACACCACGAACACGACCGGCAGCTGCCAGGCGCCGGCGCAGTTGATGGCTTCGTAGTAGTCGCCCTGCGAGGTGCCGCCGTCGCCGATCACCGTCACCGCCGCGCGCTTCTCCTTGCGCAGCTTGAAGGCGGTGGCAGCGCCGGCCGCGTGGTGATATTGCGTCGCGATGGGCACGCACCAGGCGAAGTCATGCTTGGGGCCCGAGAAGTTGTTGCCGCGCTCGTCGCCACCCCAGAACAGCAGTACTTCATGGGGCTTCACGCCGCGGTAGAACTGGGTGCCGTATTCGCGGTACATGGGGAAGAAGGCGTCTTCCTCTTTCATGGCGGCGCCGATGCCCACGTGGGTGGCTTCGTGGCCGAGGCAGGAGGCGTAGGTACCAAGCTGGCCGGTGCGCTGCAGTGCGATGGCCTTGGTGTCGAAGACCCGCACGAAGCTCATCGCGCGGTACATCTTCAGTAGTTCTTCCTTGTCCTTGGCGAACTTGGGCAGTTCTTTCTGCACGAGCTTGGCGTCGTGGTCGAGGTACTGCTGGTATTTGATCTCGAACGTGGCGGCGGTCTTCAAGGCTTCATGCTCCTGGAAAGCCGGCCTGGGCGCTTGAAGGGACCTTCATGGGGTCCCCCGGGGCCCACCGGCGGGGAGTGCTTATATAGATAGCGCCCGGCATCAGGCCGGGCGGGGCGGCAATTATACATGAGGGCTTGGCCAGGCCCGCCCGGGGCAAGGGGGTACTAAGGGTCTCGGGTAGAATGGCGGGACTTTGGGGCTGGAATACGCATGAGCGGCAATAAACGCGAGCTGGAACAGGGCATCCGTACCGACTTGAAGCCCCAGGAGACCTATTCCGGGTACCTCAAGCTGGACCTCTTGTTCTCGGCGCAGCAGCCCATCAGCCGGCCCCTGCACCATGACGAGATGCTGTTCATCATCCAGCACCAGACATCCGAGCTCTGGATCAAGCTGGTGCTGCATGAGTTGGACGCCGCCATCCGCCACATCCAGAAGGATGAGCTGGAACCCTGCTTCAAGATCCTGTCCCGGGTGAAACAGATCCAGATGCAGCTCTTCAATCAGTGGGCGGTGCTGGAGACCCTGACCCCCACCGAGTACGCCGAGTTCCGTTCCGCCCTGGGTGCCGCCTCCGGTTTCCAGTCCCATCAGTACCGGGCTCTCGAGTTCATGCTGGGCAACAAGTCTGCCGAACTGGTGAAGGTGTTTGCCTACGACTCCAAGGTCCACGCGGTGCTTACCGAGTTGTTGAACCGCCCGAGCCTCTATGACGAATTCCTGCGTTATCTCAAACGCCGCGGCTTGCCGGTGCCCGCAGAGCGGGTCGAGCGGGACTGGTCCCAGGCCTACGAGCGTCATCCCGGCGTCACGGCCGTGTTCAAGCAGATCTACGAGGGTACTCGCGAGTGGTGGGACGCCTACGAGATGTGCGAGAAGCTCGTGGACGTGGAGGAGTACTTCCAGCTTTGGCGCTTCCGGCACATGAAGACCGTGGAACGCATCATCGGCCACAAGACCGGCACTGGTGGGTCCTCGGGTGTGAAGTTCCTGGAGAAGGCTCTCAGCCTGACATTCTTCCCTGAACTTATCGACGTCCGCACGGAGATCGGCCGGGACGTCTGACAAACCTGCTGTGCTTGGCAGGGCGTTGTGGCGGCCGGGCTCGGCGCCATTATGTACCGCTTGTACACTCAGGCACCTCGCCCGTCCGCGCCTAGCCCCACCTGCGCTCGCGACGTTTCCAGGCATTCCGCGCGGTATTTCCCAGCTTGGGAGCCCCTCTTCAGGGGCGGTATAATTAACCTCTTGATTTTCCAGCCTTCCCGCCTCCCAGGAAGGCTCCAGATATATAGAAGGTGAGAGCATGAGCGCACAGCCCAACGTCGGCATCAAACCGGTGCAGTTCGATAACCCCATGGGGGTGGACGGCTTCGAGTTCGTGGAGTTCGCGGCGCCGAACCCGAAAGTATTGCATGAGCTGTTCCCGAAGCTGGGTTTCACCGCGGTCGCCAAGCACAAGCACAAAGCCATCACCCTGTATCGCCAGGGCGAGTGCAACTTCCTTGTCAACGACGAGCCCAATTCGTTCGCCGCCGATTTCGCCAAGAAGCACGGCCCCTCGGCCTGCGGCTTCGCCATCCGCTTCAGCAAGCCGGCGGCCCAGGTGAAAGAGCAGGCTCTCAAGAACGGGGGTGAGCCTATCACCCAGCTCGAATCCACCAAGGCGGTGGATGTGCCGGCGATCGCCGGCATCGGCGGCAGCATGCTGTATCTGGTGGACCATTACGGCGCCAAAGGCTCGGTATACGACTCCGAGTTCGAGTATCTCAAGGGAGTGGACAAGCACCCCAAGGGTTTCGGCCTCACCTTCGTGGATCACCTGACCCACAACCTGTATTTCGGCAACATGGAGAAGTTCGCGGACTTCTACGCGCGCCTGTTCAACTTCCGCGAGATCCGCTACTTCGATATCAAGGGCGCCAAGACCGGCCTCATCTCCAAGGCCATGACCGCGCCGGATGGCATGGTGCGTATCCCCTTGAACGAGTCCAACGACCCCAAGAGCCAGATCAACGAATACCTGAACGAGTACAAGGGCGAGGGCATCCAGCACATCGCCTGCTTCACGGATGACATCTACGGCAGCGTGGAAGCCATGCGCCGTGCCGGCATGCTGTTCCTGGACACGCCGGACGCCTACTTCGAGATGATTGACGAGCGGGTGCCGAACCACGGCGAGGACGTGCCGCGCCTGGCCAAGAACAAGATCCTCATCGATGCCGACCGCGAGACCAAGAAGAAGCTGCTGCTGCAGATCTTCACCCAGAACATGATCGGCCCGGTGTTCTTCGAGATCATCCAGCGCAAGGGCAACGAGGGCTTCGGTGAAGGCAACTTCCAGGCCCTCTTCGAATCCATCGAAAGAGATCAGATGAAGCGGGGCGTCCTCTAACTACTCGGAGCCGGGCATGAGCCAGAAAGTCAGCGCCATGGAACCGAAAGTCGCCGCCGCTGTGGCGGACGCCGAGAACTATCAGTCTGGTTTCGGCAACGAGTTCGCCACCGAGGCCTTGCCCGGCGTGCTCCCGGAAGGGCGCAACTCTCCGCAGAAAGTGCCCTACGGCCTCTACGCCGAGCAACTCTCCGGCACCGCCTTCACGGCGCCGCGCCACAACAATCGCCGCAGCTGGCTGTACCGTATCCGCCCCGCAGCCGTGCATAAACCCTTCAAGCCCATGCCGGAAGGCCGCTTCCATAACAACTTCGACCAGCAGGCCGCGACCCCGAACCAGCTGCGCTGGAGCCCGTTGCCCATCCCCCAGCAGAATGCCACGGATTTTGTGACTGGTCTTATGACCATGGCCGGCAACGGCAGCCCCGCCACCCAGGCGGGCATCGGCGTGCACGTATATGCCGCAGACCGTTCCATGCAGGGCCGCTTCTTCTATGACGCGGACGGCGAGTTGCTCATCGTGCCCCAGCAGGGTCGCTTGCGCATCGCCACTGAACTGGGCGTCCTGGACGTGGCGCCTCTTGAGATCGCGGTGATCCCGCGGGGCATCCGTTTCCGTGTCGAGCTGCCGGATGGCAGCGCCCGCGGTTACGTGGCCGAGAACTTCGGTTCGTCCCTGCGCCTGCCGGACCTGGGCCCCATCGGTTCCAACGCTCTCGCCAATGCTCGGGACTTCCTCTATCCCAAAGCAGCCTACGAGGATGTGGAAGGCAAATTCGAATTGGTCGCTAAGTTCCAGGGCAAGCTCTGGAGCGCCGAGATCGACCATTCACCCCTGGACGTGGTGGGCTGGCACGGCAACCACGCACCGTACAAGTACGACCTGCGCCGATTCAACACGATCGGCTCCATCAGCTACGACCATCCGGATCCCTCCATCTTCACGGTGCTGACGTCCTTGAGCGATACGCCCGGGACCGCCAACATGGACTTCGTGATCTTCCCGCCCCGCTGGCTGGTGGCGGAAGACACCTTCCGCCCACCCTGGTTCCACCGCAACGTGGCCTCCGAGTTCATGGGCCTCATCACCGGCGTGTATGACGCCAAGGAAGGCGGCGGCTTCGTGCCGGGCGGCGCTTCCCTGCACAACTGCATGAGCGGCCATGGTCCCGACGCAGGCAGTTACGAGAAGGCCATAGCGGGGGATACGTCCAAGCCCCTGCATATCACCGAGACCATGGCCTTCATGTTCGAGACCCGTGCCGTGATCCGCCCGACGAAGCAGGCCCTGGAAGCCAAGGAACTGCAGGGCGATTATTACGAGTGCTGGCAGGGCATCAAGAAGCATTTCGACCCGAAGCGGCGCTGAACGTGCGATCGCTGATCATCGGCCTATCGGCGTCCTGCGTCCTTCTGCTCTGCAGCTGTGCTTCCACGCCTGCCGCCGACAAGCCCTTCTCACTCATCAAACCCCAGGAAGGATGGGCGCAGTTGGCCGTACCGCCGGCCGATAGCGCTGCCATCATCGACTCAGCCGGCGAGAGCACCAAAGAGATGCTGGGGGAGAAGAAGTACAAGATCACCTGGTTCGGGCGCAAGACCGATGACTATCTGATCTATTTCCAGGTGCGGGATTCCGCTTCGGAATGCGGCGATGAAGCACCTGAGTTCTACAAAGCCGATGGGAAATGGGCTGAAGACCGCTTGAGCCGCATCTCCATCTGTCACTAGCCGGTAAATTGGAGCATCCGTGAAACTCGCAAGTCTTAAAGCCGGTGGCCGCGACGGCACCCTAGTGGTCGTGGACAGGAACATGCAGACCGCCGTGAAGGTGCCAGAGATCGCCACCTCTCTTGTGCACGCCCTGGAGAACTGGACCATGGCAGAGCACCAGCTCCGGTCTGTGTCCGAATCCCTCAATTCCGGCAAGGCTAAGGACGCCTTCAAGCTGAATCCCGGCGAGCTCGCGGCTGTATTGCCCCGCGCGCCGCAGTTCGTGGACGGCAGCGCCTACCTCGCCCACGTGGAGCGGGTGCGCAAGGCCCGCGGCGCCGAGATGCCGCCGAGCTTCCTCAACGATCCCCTCATGTATCACGCGGTGAGCGATGGTTTCCTGGCACCCAGCGAGCCCATCCGTATGGCCAGCGAGGATTACGGCATCGATTTCGAGTCGGAAGTGGGCGTGGTAGTGGATGACGTGCCCATGGGTGTGACGCCGGCCGATGCGGCCACGCACATCAAGCTGGTGCTGCTCATCAACGATGTGTCCCTGCGTAACCTGATCCCCGAAGAATTGGCCAAGGGCTTCGGTTTCCTGCAGAGCAAACCCCGTTCGGCCCTCTCGCCCACGGCCCTGACGCCGGATGAACTGGGCGCGGCCTGGAAGGGCGGCAAGGTGCATCTGCCCCTCGTCACCCACCTCAATGGCAAGAAGTTCGGTGAGCCGGATGCGGGCGTGGACATGCAGTTCGATTTCGGCCGCTTGGTCTCCCATGCCGCCAAGACCCGCCCTCTGGCGGCGGGCAGCATCGTTGGTTCCGGGACCATCGCCAACCAGGACGAGTCCAAGGGCTCATCCTGCCTCGCGGAGAAGCGGGTGCTGGAAGTGATCAAGGACGGTAAGGCGGTGACGCCTTTCCTGAAGTTCGGCGATACGGTGCGCATCGAGATGGTGGACGCCGCCGGCCAAAGCCTGTTCGGCGCAATCGAACAGAAGGTCGAGAAATACTGATGGAACTCTTCACTTACTTCCGCAGCTCCGCCGCCTACCGGGTGCGCATCGCGCTCAACCTCAAGGGTCTCAAGGCCGAACCGCATTTCATCCACCTGGTGAAGGATGGTGGACAGCAGCACAAGCCGGAGTTCCGCAAGGTGAACCCCCAGGGTTTCGTGCCGGCGCTGGTGGACCACGGCCATGTCATCACCCAGTCCATCGCCATCATCGAATACCTGGAAGAGACGCATCCCCAGCCGCCGCTGCTGCCGAAAGACGCGGTGGGCCGGGCGCGGGTGCGGGCACTTTCATTGGCCATCGCCGCCGACATCCATCCCCTGCAGAACACCCGCATCACCAAGTACCTGGAGCAGGAGCTGAAGCAGGACGAGGCGGCCCGCAAGCGCTGGATCCTGCGCTGGATCGCCGAGGGCTTCACTGCCCTGGAGAAGCTGCTGGCGTCCAATCCGACCACCGGTGAGTTCTGTCATGGTGATACGCCTACCATGGCTGATGTGCTTCTGGTGCCGCAGATATTCAGTGCCCGGCGCTTCGGCGCGGACCTGGAAGCTTTCCCAACCCTGCGGCGCATCGATGAGCACTGTCAGCTTCTTAAGGCTTTCCAAGACGCCGCGCCAGCCAAACAGCCTGACTTTGAGCAATAACAAATAGTCTTACTGGGGTCATAGATCCATGTTTGATTTCTTTTCTAGCGGCTTCTTCTGGTGGCCGCTGTTCATCCTGGTGGCCCTCGGCCTGGCGGCTGCGCGTCCGGCACGCTTCGTCTGTTTCGTGGCCTTCGGTGTACTGCTCATCGTCCTGTCCATGAGCCACGTGGGTAGCGGCATCAAGGCCTTACTGTGGGTGATCTACGTCGTCACGGTGTTGGTGCTCTGGCTCGGTCCCCTGCGCCGGCTTTTCATCAGCAACCGGCTCCTGAATTTCTACCGAGCGTCCATGCCGGAACTCTCCAGCACCGAGCGGGAAGCCCTGGAAGCGGGCAGCGTCTGGTGGGATGGCGAGCTTTTCAGCGGCAACCCGCGCTGGCAGCAACTTCTGGATATGCAGGCGCCCAAGCTCTCGACGGAAGAGCAGGCTTTCCTGGATGGGCCCGTGGAACAACTCTGCGGCATGCTGGATGACCACCGCATCTGCAACGTCGATAAGGATCTGACACCCGAGACCTGGCGCTTCATCAAGGAGCGCGGCTTCTTTGGCATGATGATACCTAAGCAATACGGAGGCTCGGCCTTCTCCAACATGGGCCACGCGGCGGTGATCCTCAAGATCGCCAGCCGCAGCATCAGCGCCGCACTCACGGTCATGATCCCCAACTCCGTGGGCCCGGCAAAACTGCTGCTGAAGTACGGCACCGAAGCCCAGAAAGACCACTGGCTGCCGAGACTCGCTCGCGGGGAGGAGATCCCCTGTTTCGCTCTTACAGGCCCGGAGGCGGGCAGTGATGCGGGCGCAGTCCCGGATACCGGTGTGATCTGCCGCGATGCCAAGGGCACGCTCGGCATCCGCCTCAATTTCGAGAAGCGCTATATCTCCATGGGGCCCATCGCCACGGTCTTAGGGCTAGCCTTCAAGCTGGAAGATCCAGAACATCTCCTAGGCGAGAAGACTCATCTCGGTATCACGCTCGCCTTGGTGCCCGCTAAATCCGAAGGGGTGAAGACCGGCACCCGCCACGACCAGCTGCACATGGCCTTCATGAATGGTCCCTTGTTCGGCAAGGACGTGTTCGTGCCCATGGAATCCATCATCGGCGGGCCGGACATGGCCGGTAAGGGCTGGCGCATGCTGGTGGAATCCCTCACGGACGGCCGGGCGATCTCATTGCCTGCATTGAGTACCGCCACCGCCAAACTTGCTACCCGCGTCACTAGCGCCTATGCGCGCATCCGTCGCCAGTTCAAGCTGCCCATCAGTCAGTTCGAGGGCATCCGCGAATCCCTCGCTCGTCTTGTCGGCAATACCTATGCCATGGATGGAGCACGGCTTACTACGCTCGCGGCCCTGGATGCGGGTCACAAGCCCGCGGTGATCTCCGCTATCGTCAAATACAACCTCACGGAACGTTCCCGTCAGGTGATGCAGGACGCCATGGACGTGCACGGTGGCGCGGCTCTCGCCATGGGTCCCCGCAATCCCCTGGGCCAGTACTTAAGCTATCCGCAGCTCGGCGCCACCGTGGAAGGTCATAACATCCTCACCCGCAACCTCATCACCTTCGGCCAGGGCGCGATCCGCTGCCATCCGTATCTACTGAAGGAACTGCAGGCCGCGGGAAACCCGGACAAGAAAGCCGCGCGCCGGGAGTTCGATAAGGCGGTGATGGCCCATCTCGCCTTCACCATGAACAACAAGGCCCGGGCTTTCCTGCACGGGCTTACCGGCGGCGCCTTCATCGCCGTGCCCACGGCGCCGGCCGCCTTGAAGGGCTATTACCAGCAGCTCACGCGCATGAGCGCGGCCTTCGCCTTCGTCACGGACGTGTTGCTGCTGACGCTACGCGGCGAACTCAAGCGCCGCGAGCGGCTCTCGGCCCGCATGGCGGACGTGGTGAGCCAGCTTTATATCGCCTCGGCAGCGCTGAAGCACTACCACGACCAGGGCAATCAGCCAGGTGATCTGGTGCTGGTCTCATGGGTCTGCGAAGACAGCCTCTATAAGATCCAACAGAGCTTCGATGCGCTGTTCAAGAACCTGCCGGGCCGCTTCCTCGCCTTCAGCCTGCGGCTGGTGGTGTTCCCCTTAGGGAGGCCCTATCGCGCGCCCTCCGATGAGCTGGAGCACAAGCTCGCTGCCGCGGTGCTGCGCCCCTCGGCGGAGCGGGACCGGCTCACGGCAGGCATGTACATGCCCCCGGACATGAAGGAGCGAGTGCGGCTGTTGGATGAGGCTTTTCAGCGAGCGGTGGACACCCGTGGCCTGCGCGAGAGATTGCGCGTAGCGGTTAAGGACAAGACCCTGACCACCAAGGGCGATGCACAGATAGATGAGGCAGTGCAGAAGAGCTTGATCACTGCCGGGGAAGCCTCGGCTCTGCGCGCTGCCGATGCCCTCAGGCGCGAGGCCATCAAGGTGGACGACTTCCCAGATTTGAGACGCCAGGGCAGAGACTAAGAAAAAGCCGGCTTACGCCGGCCTTTTTTCAGTGCATGCCGCAGCTTATTGGGCCGCTTCATGATCCATACGGAATAATGGCAACCCATCCGGCATCCAGCGGCGATTATCCTGCATCAGGTCATGCAGCCATTCGGCGCGGGCCGCGATGTTGGTCTCCATGGCCTTCCAGTCGATCTTGGAATCGCCGACACTGGGCACGCTGCTGTTGCCTTGGCCCAGACGCGCTGCTTCCAGCTGCCACTTGAGGGCGAAGTAGCGGGCTGCATCGCGCACGGTGCGGGCGGCACCGCCTTCTGCATGGTCCGTGGGCACCACACCGGTGATCACCCAGAACTTGGGCGCGACGCCGTGCTTGGGCCAGACCCGGCCCAGCATGGCGCGGTGCGGGATGATCCACAGCCACTCGCCGGTGATGTCGGTGTCGAAGATCTGCTGGCGGCGCAGGTAATCGGCCACCTGTTGTTGCTGGGCCTTGTGCCACTCGGCGAAGGCTGCTTCATCGAAAGCCATGTTTGGACCTCTAATTCTGGAACGCGGATTCTAAGGTAAATGTGGCTCCGAGAGATACTCTCGGGTCTGCATCTCGGTCAGTCGGCTCTCGGCCCGCTGGAATTCGAAGGCCAGGCGCTTGCCGGAGTAGAGTTCCCTGAGCGGCACGGTGGCGGAGGCCGCGAGCTTGACGCGTCGGTCATAGAACTCATCCACCAGGGCCACGAAGCGCCGCGCCGCATCCTCGTCGTCCGTGCCGAGCTGGGGTATGCCTGAGAGCAATACCGTATGGAAACCCCGGGCGATCTCGATGTAGTCGTCCTGGCTGCGGGGCCCGTCGCAGAGGGCACTGAAGTCGAACCAGGCTACGCCGTCCACGTGGCGGCGGGTGGGAATGGTGCGGTCGTTGACCGAGACATCGCCGGACTCCGGGGCATGGTGGCCCGCCAGGCGCTGGAATACCTGCTCAAGGTGCGCATCTGCCTTGGAGCCGGCGGGCACATAGAAGAGTTCGGTGCGCTGCATGTGGCGTAGGCGGTAGTCCGTGTCGCCGCCCACTTCCACTATCTGGGTATGGGATTTGATCTGGCGGATGGCCGGCAGGAAGCGCTCCCGCTGCAAACCACCTTTATAGAGCTGGTCTGGCGGCACGTTGGAGGTGGCCACCAGGGTCACGCCCAGGGCGAACAGATGCTCGAACAAGCGGCCCAGCAGCATGGCGTCGGTGATGTCCGAGACGAAGAACTCATCGAAGCAGATGATCCGCGCCCGGGCGCGAAAGTGCTGTGCCACGGCCTGCAGGGGATCGGCCTGCTCCGGCAGTTTCCTCAGTTCCGCATGCACTTCCTGCATGAAGCGGTGGAAGTGCAGGCGCAGCTTGTCCTCAAAGGGCAGGCACTCGAAGAACATGTCCATGAGCCAGGTCTTGCCCCGGCCGACACTGCCCCAGAGATACAGGCCTTTCACCGCCGAGGCTTCGCGCCCCAGATAGCGCCGCCAGCCGGCCCGGGGCGTGGATATTAGCCGCGCATATAGCGCATCCAATACGCCCACGGCCCGGTCCTGGGCAGGATCCCTAAGGAAGCCATGGCGTTCCAGGTCTGCTTCGTAGCGCTGGCGCGGGGACTCGGGGGCCTGGGTCATCAGGTCTTCAGCTCCGGCAGGTCCCGGTAGTGTTCCAGGGCCTGGGGATTGGCCAGAGCATCGGTGTTCTTCACCGGCCGGCCGTGGATTACGTTGCGCACTGCGAGTTCCGTGATCTTGCCGCTGATGGTGCGGGGGATATCCGCCACCGCGATGATCTTGGCGGGAACGTGCCGGGGCGTGGTCTCGCTGCGGATGGTCTTCCTGATGCGGTCCCGCAGCGCGTCGTCCAGGGCCGTCCCTTCCCGCAACCTTACGAACAGTATGACGCGGACGTCGCTCTCCCAATCTTGGCCCACCACCAGGCTCTCCACGATCTCCGGCAGCTTCTCCACCTGCCGATAGATCTCGGCGGTGCCGATGCGCACGCCGCCGGGGTTCAAGGTGGCATCGGAGCGGCCATAGATCACCAGGCCGCCATGTTCCGTGAGCATGGCCCAGTCGCCATGGCGCCAGACGTTGGGATACTGCTCGAAATAGGCCTCGTGGTACTTCTTGCCCTCGGGGTCGTTCCAGAAGAACACCGGCATCGAGGGGAAGGGTTTCACGCACACAAGCTCGCCTGGCTTGCCGCGCAGGGGCTTGCCGTCGTCGTCCCAGATCTCCACTGCCATGCCTAAGCCCCGGCATTGAAGCTCACCAGCATAGACCGGCAGGGTGGGATTCCCTAAGGCGAAGCAGGAGACGATGTCCGTGCCGCCGGATATGGAGGAGAGGCAGATGTCCCGGTTGATCTCCCGGTATACGTACTCGGCATTCTCCGGCAGCAATGGCGAGCCGGTGGAAGTGATGGTGCGCAGACGCGTGAGCTTGTGCTTAGTCCTAGGCTTCACGTCGAATTTCTCGGCGGCCGCCAGGTACTTGGCGCTGGTGCCGAAGATGCTGATTCCTTCCTCCTCGGCGATCTTCCACAGGATGTCGGGGGAAGGATGGAAGGCGGAGCCGTCGTAGAGCAGCAGCGTCGCGCCCACCGCGAGGCCGGATACCAGCCAGTTCCACATCATCCAGCCGCAGGTGGTGAAGTAGAACAGCACGTCATCGCGCTTCAGGTCCGTGTGCAGCGCTAGTTCCTTCAGGTGCTGTATCAGCGTGCCGCCAGCACCATGCACGATGCACTTGGGCACGCCCGTGGTGCCGGAGGAGTACATGATGTAGATGGGATGATCGAAAGGCAGTTGCTCGAACTGGATCTCCGTGGCATCGGTCAGGTAGTCCGCCCACAGCCTGGCATTGGAGATTTTACTGATGTCAGGGCTGGTACTGGCGTAGGGCACCACCACCACCTGCTGCACCGAGGGCAGTTTCTCCAGCACACCGCGGATGCGTTCCAGGGAATCGATGGTCTTGTTGGCGTAGTGGTAACCGTCGGTGGTCACGAGCACCTTGGGTTCGATCTGGCCGAAGCGGTCCAGCACGCCGTTGATGCCGAAATCCGGCGAGCAGGAGGACCACACCGCACCGATGCTGGTGGTGGCCAGCATAGCGATGACCGTCTCGTGGCGGTTGGGCATGAAGCCCGCCACCCGGTCACCGGTCTTCACGCCGGAGCGGCGCAAGGCATCGGCGCAGCCCGCCACTTGCCGATAGAGTTCTTCATAGGTGAGCGCAGCCCGTTCGCCTTTCTCGCCGCGGAACACCAAGGCCGTGCGTTCGTCCCGGTAACGCAGCAGATTTTCGGCGAAGTTGAGGCGGCAGCCGGTGAACCACTTGGCCCCCGGCATCTTGGCACCGCGTTCTAAGACCTTGTCCCAGTGACGGCTGGCCTTGATGCCGCAGAAGGCCCAGACCTGGGGCCAGAATTTCTCGGGATGCTCCACGGACCAGCGGTAAAGGGCCTGCTGATTCGTCACGTCGGGCGCGACTTCGGCGCGGATGTGATTTAGGAAATGAGTGATGTTGGCATCACGGATACGGTCGGGGGAGGGGGTCCAGAGGGGTGCCGACATGCTGTCCGACCGCGGGGATTGGGCGAAGCGGGAATTATCTCAGGTTTGAGGGCTGGGATAAAAAGAGCCGCATCCGGCGGCGGGATTATTCAAGAGGGCGGTGTTCCGCCCCGCGGCCGGGTTACTTTTGGCGCGCCAAAAGTAACCCGGCCCCCGGGGAGGGGCCGGAAAAGATAGGGAAGTCAGGTCGGTTATTCGGGCCAGAATAAAAAAGGGCCACCTTGCGGTGGCCCTCAAATCACAGTGCACTGGTCTCGGAAACGTTACTTGTGGGAGTTCTCGATGAACTTCGCCACGTTATCGTGCAGCGCCTTGGCCGAAGCCTCATTCGCATACACCATGTGACCCGACGGGTACCAGGCGTAGGTGATGTTGGCCTGCAGCTTCTCGTCCATGGGCAGGTGCTGCATCTGGAACTGGGCGGCGTAGAAGGCCGTGGCCAGGTCGTAGTAGCCGCCGTTCAGCATCACCTTCATGGTCGGGTTCTGGCCCATGGTGATGGCCAGATCCGGCAGCACGTTGGTGGCGCCGGGGAAGGCCTGACCGAACGGGTTCTGGTGCTTATAGTCCCAGGCTTGGTTCACCGGGCCGCTGAGCGGCATGTAGCCCACGTCGCTGCTGTAGTTCAGGGTCTTGCGCACGTAGTCGTTGAACAGCGACACGTAGGCGGAGCTGATAGAGGAGGACTGCGGGTCATACTCCGCACCCTCACCCAGCGGGTCCAGGGCGTAGCCGGCAAAGCGGCCGTCCAGGCGGCCGGCCAGCTTGTCGGAATCGCGGAACAATTCATGTTCGAACTGGCCGCCGTTCACGCGCAGGTTGGCTTTCATCCAGTAGTCAGCCGAAAGGCCGGTGTAGGCCGACAGCTGCTGGGCGATCTTCTGCTTGGTCGCCGCATCCAGGGTCGAACCGGCGTTCAGCGCCGTCAGGTAGTCGCCCATGGCGAACTTCTCGACCTGCGCCAGGAAGTCCTCAAGCTTGGCGGGCTTGTTTGGCACCTTGTCGTGGTACCAGGCGATGGCCGCCTGGGTCGGTAGCACCAAGGCGTAGGGGATGTCGATGCCCGGGTTCAGGGAATCGCCGTCCGCGCTGATGTCGGTGTTCGGGATGGCCGAGAGCAGGATCAATCCATTCACATCCACTGCGGCGTTCTGCAGGCCTTCCGCCAACAGCGGACCGCGGATGGTGCCGTAGCTCTCACCGAAGATGTACTTGGGCGAGTTCCAGCGGCCGTACTTGCTGAGGAACTCCTGCACGAAGGCCGTGAAGGCCTTGGCATCCTGGTCCACCCCGTAATAGTCCTTCGGATCGGCCTTGCCGCCGAAGTCCTTGTCCAGCACGTGGCTGAAGCCGGTGCCGGGCGCGTCGATGAACACTTCATCGGTCACGTCCAGCAGGCTGTCTTCGTTGTTCACCAGCGCGTAGGGCGCGCCGGGGGTATGGCTGTCATCCAGGGTCTTCACGCGCTCTGGGCCGAAGGCACCCATGTGCAGCCACACGGTGGCGGAGCCGGGGCCGCCGTTGAAGAAGAAGGTCACGGGCCGGTTGGAGGGGGCGCCGTCCTTCGCGTAGTACACGTAGAACATGCTGACGCCAGGCTCGTTCTTGTCGTCTTTCAGGACCAGCGTGCCGGCGTTAGCCTTGTAGCTAATCTTCTGGCCGCCGATGCTCACCGAACCGGAGGTGGTGGACAGGGTGGGCTTGGTGTAATCGACAGCGGATTTATCGGCTTTGGCCGGGGCGTCGTCCGCCAGGGCCGGCAGCGAGATAGCCAGCAACAGGGCTGGCAAGAGCTTGAGCACTTTCATGGTTTGCCTCGTGAGTGCGGTTAGAACTGTCCGAAGTGTCCGCCGGACACCCCCTGCGGTACTTCGATCGTGGAGGTTTGGACCGTCTCCAAACCCATTGGTTCCGGATGGTCCGGGGGGCGGAATCTCAGGGTTTTTCCAGGGCCTGCTCCAGTTCGGGCAGGATATGGAACAGATCTCCCACCAGACCCAGATCCGCTACCTGGAAGATGGGGGCATCCGGATCTTTGTTGATGGCCACAATGGTGCGCGCATCCTTGATGCCCGTGAGGTGCTGGATGGCACCGGAGATGCCCACGGCGATATAGAGATCCGGGGCGATGATCTTGCCGGTCTGTCCCACCTGCAAGTCGTTCGGTACGAAGCCTGCATCCACTGCAGCGCGGGAAGCGCCCACGGCGGCACCGAGTTTGTCGGCGAGCTTGTAGACGATGGCGAAGTTCTCCCTGCTGCCTACACCGCGCCCGCCGGATACCACCCGCGGGGCGGACTGCAGGTCCGGACGATCGGTCTTGTCGCGCTTCAGTTCAACATAGCGGCTGTGGGAAGGGAGCACCGCGTCTGTCGAGATGTCTTCTATAGACCCGCTGCCGCCGTCGCCGCAGGCCGCCCAGGAAGCGGTGCGCACTGTCGCCACCACGCAGGGCTTTTCCGGCGCCTTCACCGTGACGATGGCGTTGCCCGCATAGATGGGTCGCTCGAAGGTCAGGGGACCCTTCACCTTCATCACGTCGCTCACCTGAGGTACACCCAGGAGCGCAGCGGCGCGGGGCAGGAGGTCCTTGCCGAAGGTTGTGGAGGGGGCGAGCACGTGGCTGTAGTCCGCAGCGAGCTTGGCGATCTGAGGCGCCAACACCGCCGCCAGAGGCTTGCCATTCTCAGCCCGTGCCACGCGCAGGACTTTCTTCACGCCCTTCAGTTTCGCAGCCGCATCGCAGACGGCCTTGCCGTCTGCAGCGAACACTGCCACGTCGATATCGCCGCCGATGGCGAGGGCGCAACTCATAGCCCGGGCCGTGCTGGAATTCAATTTCTCGCCGTCATGTTCGGCTATGACCAGGATACGGCTCATGACAGCACCCCCCGATCATGCAGCTCTTTTATCAAAGCTTGAACGTCCGCGACTTTATGGCCGCCCTTGCGGGGCACGGGTGCCGCATACGAGACCGCTTCCAGGGCCGGCGCAGCGGCCACATTGAGTTCCGCGAGCTTCACGGTGGCGAGGGGTTTGGATTTGGCTTTCATGATGTCCGGCATCTTCACGAAGCGCGGCGTGTTCAAGCGCAGGTCCGTAGTGAGCACCGCCGGCAGGTCCACCTCGATCACTTCCAGGCCCGCGTCCACTTCGCGGGTCACTTTCAGGGTCTTGTCCTTGAGCTCCACGGCCGAGGCGAAGGTGGCCTGGGGCCGGTCCCAGAGAGCGGCCAGCATCTGGCCGGTCTGGTTGCAGTCATCGTCGATGGCCTGCTTACCCAAGATCACCAGGTCCGCATTCTCGCGTTTGGCCATCTCCAGCAGAATACGTGCGGCCATCAGCGGCTGCACCGCATCGGCGGTCTCCACCAGCACGGCACGATCTGCACCCATGGCGAGAGCGGTGCGTAGCTGCTGCTGCACGTCCGAAGGCCCGATGCTCACGGCGATGACCTCCGCCTGGCCGCCCTTCTCGCGGATGCGCAGGGCTTCTTCCAAGGCGATCTCATCGAAGGGGTTGATGGCGAGTTTGACGCCACCCAACTCAACGCCGCTGCCATCCTTTTTCACCTGGATGCGGACGTTGAAGTCCACTACGCGTTTGATACCGACAAGGATTTTCATCGTGTGTCCTGGCTCTTATAGATTTTGATAGTTAGGACCCGACCCGCCTTCCGGCGTCGTCCAAGTGATGATCTCGTAAGGGTCTTTGATGTCGCAGGCCTTGCAGTGCACGCAGTTGGCGGCGTTGATCTGCAGGCGTTTCTTGTTCGCGCCGTCATCTACCATCTCGTAGACGTTGGCAGGGCAGAAGTGGGTGCAGGGGTTATTGAATTCTTCCGCGCACTTCGTGGCGCAGATATTCGTATCCGAGACCTTGAGATGGACCGGCTGATGCTCGTCATGGGCGGTCGCCGCAAAATACACCGAAGCCAAGCGATCCCGGGGCGGGAGCGTACGCTCGATGTAGTCGGTATGGCTCTCGGTCTGGCCTTTCTTCTTCAAGCTGGACCAGTCCGCGTGATTCTTGAGAGTCCAGGGCAGGAGACCGAAGCTGACGGTCTCGACGGCGGCATTGATGAATCCCAGCCACAGACCCCAGTGGAAGCCGGGGCGGATGTTGCGCACCTTGCGCAGCTCCTTGGCTGAATCCGAGGTGCGCCAGCGGGCATCGAAGCCCTCGGCCACGCCGCTCTCGGCCACATGCTCCGCCGCCAATATGCCGCAGCGGATGGCCATGTGCACACCCTTGATCTTGGGCACATTGAGCGTGCCGGCCGCATCGCCGATGAGCAGGGCGCCCGGCATCTCGAGTTTGGGAAGCGACTGGATGCCGCCTTCGATTATGGTGCGGGCTCCGGCGGAGAGGATCTCGCCGCCCTCCAGCAGCGCTTTGACACTCGGATGGTTCTTGAACTGTTGGAAGGCTTCGAAGGGCTTGAACTCCGGATCTTCATAATCGAGTCCCGCCACGAAGCCGACGTATACCCGGTCTTGGTCCAGGTGATACAGGAAGCTGCCGCCATAGGTCTTGCTGTCTAGCGGCCAGCCGAGGCTGTGCTGGATGAAGCCTGGCTTCACGCGGCCTGCTGGCACGCGCCAGAGTTCTTTCAAACCGATGCCGTAAGTCTGGGGCGAGCAGTCCGCATCGAGTCGGAATTCCGTGATGAGCTTTTTGCTCACGCTGCCGCGGCAGCCCTCCGCCAACACCGTGACGCTGGCATGGATGTCCGCGCCGGCGGCGAAGTTCGGGCCGGGCGTGCCGTCCTTATTCATGCCCATGTCGCCGCAGCGCACGCCGATGACCTTGCCGCCCTCGATGAGGGGGGCCGCGGCACTGAAGCCTGGGAACACGTCGATGCCCAGTGCTTCCGCCTGGGTGCCGAGCCAGGCACACAGCGAACCCAGCGAGATGATGAAGTTACCGCGGTTGTGCATCTGCGGCGGGGTGGGGAGCTTGAAGCGGTCGGTCTTGGTCAGGAACACGAACTCGTCTTTGACGGCGGGCACGCAGATCTCAGGAGGAGTCTTGCGCCAGTCCGGGAGCAACGCATCCAGGGCCGCCGGTTCCATGACGCAACCCGAGAGGATATGCGCGCCGACCTGCGAACCCTTTTCCAGGATACAGACGGTCTTCTCGGGGTTCAGTTGCTTGAGACGGATGGCGAAGGCGAGACCGGCGGGACCTGCCCCGACGACTGCGTAGTCATAGCTCATCACATCGCGCTGGATATCCAAGGAGCGCTCCGCTTAAACGCGCAGCCCCCGCAGAGCGGGGGCTGCTGAATAGGTCGTATTTTACCGCCTTGGGCGGAAAACCGCCTTTTTACTTCGGCTGCATGCGGATGGCTCCATCCAGGCGGATGGTCCCGCCGTTCAGCATCACGCTCTCGCAGATTTGCTGCACCAGCTGGGCATATTCCTCGGGTTTGCCGAGGCGTGAGGGGAAGGGCACCTGGGCTCCCAGGGATTTCTGCACTTCCTCGCTCATGCCGGCCATCATGGGCGTCCAGAAGATGCCGGGGGCGATGGTCATGACCCGGACGCCGATACGGGCGAACTCCCGGGCGATGGGCAGGGTCATGCCCACCACACCGCCCTTGGAGGCGGAGTAGGCGGCCTGGCCGATCTGGCCCTCGTAAGCGGCCACCGAGGCGGTGTTCACTATCACGCCGCGCTCGCCGTCGTCCGTCGGCGTGTTGTTCTGCATCACGCTGGCGGCGGCCTTGATGAGGTTGAAGCTGCCCACCAGGTTCACGCCGATGACCTTGGCGAAGAAGTCCGAGGCCATGGGGCCCTCCTTGCCGAGCACGCGACCGGCACCCAGGATGCCGGCGCAGTTCACCGCGAGCTGAAGGCTGCCGAAGGCATCCTTGGCGCGGGCCACGGCCGCATCCACGTCCTTACCGTTGGACACGTCGGTCTTGATGAAGAGTGCATGGGCGCCGAGCTTCTTGGCGGCTTCCGCGCCCTGTTGCTCGTTCAAGTCCAGCATGGCTACCTTGCCGCCGGCCTTGATCACGCGTTCGCAGGTGGCGAAGCCTAAGCCGGAGGCACCGCCGGAGACAATGGCATTGAGTTTGTCGAAACGCATGGAGAGCGATCCCGTCAGTTCATGAGGGAGCTCATTTTACAGGAGGTAAGCAGCCGGTGGATGGCGGCACAGGGATGCGCCGCTCGCAGTCGATTTAGACGGTCTGGCGCAGACCCTGGCTCAACTGCTTCAGGGAAGCGGCGTCGATCCTGGAGACTACCCAGAAGCTCAAGGAGCCCTTGGTCCAGTAGGCGATCTGGTAGCCGTCGTCGCTGTCGGTGTCCAGGTCCTTGTCGCCGGGCTGCAAAGCCGAGCAGACGAACACGGTGACGGTGTCGGTGCCGTGCTGATAGACCAAGGCCGCGGCTGGATGGCCTTTCACCTGTTCCATGCGCGCGCCCTTGAGCGTGTAACCCTGGGCCGAAAGGTCCGGCACCGGCGGCGTATAGGCGAGCTTGCCGGAGAACCAGTTCTGGATGGCTTTGGGATCGGAAGAGGTGAGGTCGGTGAGATGACCGTCCTTTACCGCGTCCTGTTGCTGGTCCACCACGGCATCAGCCATGGCGTCATCTTCGCTCGGCACGCCGTGGGGCATGAAGTTCCAGACAAGGGCCACCGCCACCACCGCGGCGGCTGCGGCAGCGCTCCAGCGCGGCCACTGAGGACGGCGTTCCTTGGCGTCGGCTTCACGGAGTTGTTTCTGCAGGCGATGGCGCAGGGTCTCGCTGGCGGGATAGCGCAGCTCCGGCATCTGCAGGGCACGGCGCAGCATCTGCAAGTGCTCGAGTGCCTGGCGGCAGTCCTTGCAGTCTTTCAGGTGCGCGTCCACGGCAGCGCGCTGGGTGGGGTCCATCTCCCCATCCAGGTACGGGTGCAGCAGCTCTTCGCATTCCTGACACTTCACGCTTCAGCTCCCGCGGCATCGCCGCCAAGACGGTTCTTCAACTGTTGCCGGGCCCGGGACAGGCGTGACATCACCGTGCCGATGGGCACGTCCACGATGTCCGCAATCTCCTTGTAGGAGCAGCCCTCGAACTCCCGCAGCAGGATCACTTCGCGGAACTCCAGGGGTAGGGTCTCGATGGCCGCCCGGACCACTCTCGCGCTGTGCTCCTTGACCAATACCTCATCCGGGGTCAATTCATTCCCGGGCACGTCCATGGCCTCGTCCCCCAAGGTCTCCGTGCGGGCATGGCGCTTGTTCTTGTCGTACCAACTATAGAAGGTATTGCGGACGATCTTCAGGAACCAGTGGCGGGCCTCGCCGCCCTGGAAGGTGTCGAAGAAGCGGAAAGCCCTGAGCACCGCCTCCTGGACCACGTCCTCGGCGTCGTGCTCGTTGCGCGTCAGCCAGCGCGCCAGGCTATGGGCGGCATCCAGGTGCGGTAGCACCGTCTGCTCGAATCGCCCGAGTTTGCCAGGGGTCCCCAAGACCGATTCCTTATGAGTATGGCCGTAGTCGGGTCCAGACCCGGCGCGGTGGGGGATTATTGCAGACCCCGGGGCCTAGCGTCAGGCCTTGGTCTGGTTGGCCACGGCGGCGGCGGCGGCGGCCACCTTGGCTGCATCCCCCAGGTAGTAATGGCGGGTTGGCTTCAGACCCCGGCCGAATTCATAGACCAGGGGTACGGCGGTGGGGATGTTCAGGGCCACGATCTCCTCCTCTCCCATGCCGTCCAGGTGCTTCACCAGGGCTCGGAGCGAGTTGCCATGGGCCACGATCAGCACCCGTTCCCCCCGTTTCATGGCCGGCAGGATCTTGGCCTTGTAGTAGGGGATGAAGCGGGCGACCGTGTCTTTGAGGCTCTCGGTGGCGGGCAGGTCCTTGGCCTTCAAGTCCGCATAGCGCGGATCGTACTTGGGGTGGCGCACGTCGGTCTTCTTCAGGGCCGGTGGCGGGATGTCATAGCTGCGGCGCCAGATCTTCACCTGGTCCTCGCCGTATTGCTTCACGGTCTCGGCCTTGTTCAGGCCCTGCAGCGCCCCATAGTGGCGCTCGTTCAGGCGCCAGTCCTTATGCACCGGTATCCACATCAGGTCCAGGTCCTGTTGCACGGTCCAGAGGGTGCGGATGGCGCGCTTCAGGACCGAGGTGTAAGCCACGTCGAAGCCAAAGCCTTCCAGTTTCAGGAGCCGCGCAGCCTCTTTGGCCTCGGCGATACCTTCCGGCGCCAGGTCCACGTCGGTCCAGCCGG
>DASYCJ010000042.1:0-2558 GCA_036500225.1 Gammaproteobacteria bacterium | reverse complement strand
GCTCATGCCCAGTCGGTGCGCGATGGGCGCATAGATCTCGAGGGTCTCCTGGGCGATGCGGCGCCGCTTGGGCGGCGGCATGGCATCCAGGGTGCGCATGTTGTGCAGCCGGTCCGCGAGCTTGACCATGATGACGCGGATATCCTCGACCATGGCCAGGACCATCTTGCGGAAGTTCTCCGCCTGGGCCTCGGCACGGTTCTTGAACTTCATCTGGGTGAGCTTGGAGACGCCGTCGACCAGCTGCGTCACTTCGGGGCCGAAGCGGGTCAGCAGCTCTTCCTTCAAGGTCGGGGTGTCCTCGATGACGTCGTGCAGGATTGCCGCCTCGAGGGTGCGGTGGTCCATATGCAGGTCGGCGAGGATGGACGCGACGGCGACGGGATGAGAGATGTAGGGCTCGCCAGACATGCGGCGCTGGCCTTCGTGGGCCTGGGCGCCGAACAGATACGCCTGATGGACTTCCTCGACCTGGGGTTCGGGGAGGTAGAGACGGAGCTTGGGGAGTAAGTCTTCTATGCCGGTCGCCCGCTTCCCTCTCACTCTATCGAATATGGAAGAAGCGACCTGGCTCATATGGACTGAGAGACCTGCCTTTTAGAGCGGGTCCTCCGCATCCATCATCACCACCGGCTGCTGTTCGACCGGTTCCTCTTCGGGGATCTGCTCCACTTCGTCGAGTATGGCGGGGCCGACATTGCCGGCCGCGATCTCGCGCAGGGCCACCACGGTGGGCTTGTCGTTCTCCCAGGGCACGGAAGGTTCCACGCCGCGGGCCAGCTGCCGCGAACGCTTGGTTGCGACCAGCACCAGCTGGAACAGGTTATCGACGTTACCCAGGCAATCTTCGACCGTGACGCGCGCCATCTGCAGACTCCGGCAAAAAGGCTTTTAAAAACAGGGTCTAATAGTCTACCGGAGGGGTCGGGTTAATGGAACCCCGGACTGCGGCACAGGGATTCGCCGAGTCTGAAAAATCCCAGGATGGGTTTTCAGACCTTTAGGCCAGGAGGGCAGATATCACGGGTTTGAGGGCCGGACGATCTGCCCGGGAGGGCTGACCCCGGCCGGCGGCGATAGCCGCCAGGTCCGCCACGGCACGCTCGAAGTCGTCGTTCACCACCACGTAGTCGAACTCGCACCAGTGGGACATATCCCCCACCGCGTCTCTGAGGCGCCGGGCGATGACCTCATCGCTGTCGGTGCCCCGGGTCCGCAGGCGCCGTTCGAGCTCGGCCCGGCTCGGCGGCAGGATGAAGACCGAGACTGCCTCCGGCATGAGCTTGCACACCTGGGCCGCCCCTTGCCAGTCGATCTCCAGCAGCACGTCGCGCCCCGCTGCCAGTTCAGTCTCGACTGTGGCGCGAGCAGTGCCGTAGTAATTATCGAACACCTGGGCGTGTTCCAGGAACTGGCCGGCCTTTACCATGCGCTCGAACCCGGCCTTATCCACGAAATGATAATCGTGGCCGTCCTTCTCAGTCGGACGCTGAGGCCGGGTGGTGTAGGAGATGGAGAACTTGATGTTGGGATGATCTTTCAGGAGTGCGCGCACCAGACTGGTCTTGCCGGCGCCGGAGGGCGCCGTGATCAAATACAGGTGACCGCGCGTCGTTTGAGCGCTACTCAAGGTTCTACCTGCTCGTAAATCAGTGTCCAAGCTGCTGTTTTCATTGGTTCATTTCAGAATTGCAGTTTGTGGCTACACGCTCGGCTACAGAGATTCGGCCGATGACCCCATGTCGACGCTCCGGGCCTGGCCAGATTATGCCGTGTATGCCCTCGCGTCGTCTTCCCAGCTTGAGGCGCCCTGTAGCGGTTCCTATCGCCCCTGGGAACATGGAAATGAAGAAGGGCGGCTCTTTTGAAGCCGCCCTTCTCTATTTGCACCCTAAGGCCAGTAAGGTGGCCGCCTATTGCTCCGGGCGGCTGTGCCTGGCTGCGAAGTAAACAGGATGGCCTTCGTCTGGGGCTACACTGCCCTGCCGAGTCTCTACGGCCCAAGCCGGAGGGATCAGAATCGCTTTCAACTCATCACCTCTCCGCTATTGGCATTTAAGCCATGGGCGGTCGCGATGAATGTTCCAGCAATCATTGCTGGCCCAACAATGCTGCCGGGCGTGGAGACACAGCTGCTAGCTCAAGCGCGTGGCCATGGGGTCCCCACCACCTTCCTAGAAACAGGTACGTCCTTGGCCGCGGCGCTCGATGGAGTCCCTGACTCGGCCTGCGCAGATGCGGCGGCGTATCAGCTTGTGAATTCGAGTGCGGTGATGAGGCACGCGTCGCGGAACTTGCCGTTGAAGCTTTCGATGAACGCGTTCTGCATCGGGGAAAGGTCACCTGGTGAGTCCACAAATTAGAATTAGCCAATGAAACAATTTTTGAGTACTCCAGCGGTTGCGTTTGATCAAGCCTCCTCCGGTGCACATCCGACAATGCACCCCAAATACCGCCCCGACATCGACGGTCTGCGTGCCCTCGCTATCTTGGCAGTGCTCGGCTTCCACGCCTTCCCCGAGGCGGTTGGCGGCGGTTTCATCGGCGTGGACATCTTC
>DASYCJ010000041.1:0-4029 GCA_036500225.1 Gammaproteobacteria bacterium | reverse complement strand
CCCCTCCCACTGCGTGCTCTGCGGCGATAAGGCCAGCGGGACCTAGATATCTGCACGCCCTGCTTCGCGCAACTACCCTGAACCGTCATCCCTGTCCCCGCTGTGCTGCACCATTACCGCTGGATGCGGACACGCCTCTGTGCGGCGACTGCATCAAGCAGTTGCCCGCCTGGGACGAAGCAGGAGTCCGATTGCTTATGGATATCCGGGGGATAAGCTGGTGCAGCGCTTCAAGTTCGAGGGCGATCTCGCCACCGGACGTCGCTTGGGAAGACTGCTGACAAACTATTTGGCCTCCGGCAGCGAGAGACCCGACTGCATCGTGCCAGTGCCGCTGCATGCCTCACGCCTGAAAGTGCGCGGCTTCAACCAGGCGGTGGAATTGGCGCGGCCTATAGCCACGCGACTCAAGACTCGTGTGCGCCTGGATTTCTGTGAGCGCCTGCGCGCCACGGAGGTGCAAGCCAAGCCGGATGCAGTGGAACGCCGAAAGTACCTGCGAGGTCCTTTCACCGTCACCGGCGCCGTACAAGGCTTGCATGTAGCTTTGCGGGACGACGTAGTCACCACCGGCACCATGGGAGATACGCGCAGAAGCGTTCAAGTATGCGCGGGCCGCGCGCGTCAGCTTATTGGAGCGTATGCCGCGCCGCGAGCCCGTTCGCTTAACAGATACAGACTCAAGCTGTCGTTGTATTTAACTCCGCAAGCTCACTTGTGAGCCGCGTCAACATCTTCGCGTGCGTGGGTCACAAGCTCATCCTCAGTCGTTTGAAGCTGGTTTGAAATCGCTCGGGTCTTTGATGTCACGAGATTGGGTAGGGTCCCGATTCTGTCGCGCGCGTGCGCGTCCCATAGTGGATGCACCTTCATCGGCAATGGATAGCCGGGATGCGTGCAGCGAAAGGACTCATGATATTGGCGTTGGGTAGCATGCTCAGCGCTTGTGCGAACATGGACCCACGCATCGATCCGACCGGCGTGCTCTTCGCGCAAGAACTCCAGCAGATGACCCAAAGCTACAACCTGCAACACGGTACTCAGTATCCGGTACCTCATCTGACGCTCGATCCCGTCGGTCTCCCGGATTCCGTGATAGGGACCGCCGACTACTCCACCTGGACCATCCATCTGAACCCGGTGTGGGTGCAGCAAGATCATTGCCTGGTGCAGCAGGAGGCCCTGCCCCATGAGCTGGCGCACCTCATCTTCTACTACGACAGGTACGGCCCGCCGGAGACTGCGGCGCTGCCGGGCCGGCACGGCATCAAGCTCGTGGCCATGAACGGCCCCGGGCTGCAGGACGTGAGCGATGATCATGGCCCCGCCTGGCAGGCCTTGGCACGCAGTCTCGGTGCCGATCCCTGTAAGGAAGGCTACTGCTATTCAGCCCGGCCTTATAAGAAGTACCCGCTGACTTGCGACGCTGACAAGCACGAGCTTGCCACCATCGCCTACGCGCCTGTGCCAGCGCTCGATCGCTGAAGGAATATCAAGCTCGATTGAAGATGTAATCCAAGGCGATGCCGACGAACACGGCAGCGCCGAACCAATTGTTGTTCAGGAAGGCTTCAAAGCATCTCGCCGGTTCGCGCCTGCGGATCAGGCGCTGTTGGTAGAGGGAGAAGCAGGCAGCGAATCCCAGGCCCACGTAGTAAGTAGCACCCAATTCCAGGCGCGTGCCCACCATCACCAGGTTGCCGAGCAAGAGCACCTGCAGGATGCCGATGATCTTCTTGTCCATGGAGCCGAACAGGATGGCCGTGGACTTCACGCCGATCTTGAGGTCATCGGTCCGGTCCACCATGGCGTACATGGTGTCGTAGACGGTGGCCCAGATGATGTTGGCGATGAATATCAGCCAGGCCACATCCGGCACGCTGCCTTGAGCGGCGGCGAAAGCCATGGGGATGCCCCAGCCGAAGGCCAAACCCAGATAGGGCTGTGGCAGGTAGGTGTAACGCTTCATGAAGGGATAGCTCATGGCGAGCGCCAGACCCACCACCGCGAGTTCGAGGCTGAGGGTATTAAGCAACAGCACCAGCCCTAAGGCCACCAGTCCCAGGATCACGAACAGCGACGCCGCCTCGATGACACTCACCTCACCGGTGGCGAGTGGCCGCTCCTTGGTGCGGCCCACATGCGGATCGAAACGGCGGTCCGCGTAGTCATTGATGATGCAGCCGGCGGCGCGCATAACGAATACACCGGTGACGAAGATGACGAAGAGTTTCGGTGTGGGGTGCCCTGCGGTGGCGATCCACAATGCCCACAACGTGGGCCAGAGCAGCAGGAAAGTGCCGATGGGACGATGCAGTCGCATCAAACGGCCGTAGGCCGAGCCCCGCTCCAGGAGATACGGCAACCAATCACGCATCAGCCCGTTGTTATAGCGGAGCTTCAACCAGAGGCGTTTGAGGCGGGGGTCAAGCATCGATGAGGGCCGGCAGGAAACATTCGTAGATCAGGATATGCGCATCCTTCACCGTGAGCCGTGAACGACGCGCCCACAGCGCACCCGTAGCCTGCTGGCGCCCGGACGCAGACAGGCGCGCCACGGCTTCTTTATGCAGGGCATGGCGGGGCTCGAGCCGCGCCACCACGATGGGGCTGCGCTCCGCCGCCGGGTTGGCGAATACCCGGTCGCCCAGGGGCTGCTCGCCCAATTCCTTCAACCAGCTCTCGGAAGGGCCCGCCACCACGGAACGGGCATACACCCAGGGCTCTTCAGTTGTACCGCAGAGATACACCTGGCGTATATAGCCCGCTTCATCCGGCTTGGCGGCGAGCAGGCCCATGTCCTCGTCTGACAGAGTGGCATGACCTTGGGCGATGACTTGCACCTTGAAGCCGGCGGCACGGGCCCGCAGCCGTTCCGTGAGGGAACCGGGCTCAGCGAGATAAGGCCACAGCTGTTTCGGGCGCGCAGAAGCCGGCCACTCATCCAGTGACCGCCAGATCTGGGTATGAGTCGCGTTCTCCAAACTGAAGCTCCGTTCTGTATCGGCACTCATTGTAATGGCTCAAGCATGGCCATAACGCTCGGTTTCTCCTAACCAACGGCGGACGATGGCGTCGACTCTCTCGGGATGCTTGTCCAGGAGCAGCACCGCGGCCCGCTGCACCTCGGGGATAAGCAGTGCATCCCGCAACAGATCCGCGATGCGCAGGTTGAGTTCGCCCGCCTGACGCGTGCCGAGGAGCTCGCCTGGACCGCGCAGCTCCAGGTCCTTGCGTGCGATCTCGAAGCCGTCATTGGTCTCGCGCATGGCGGCGAGGCGGGCGCGGGCCATGGAACCCAGAGGTGGCTTATATAGGAGTACACAATTGGACTCGGCAGCGCCGCGCCCTACCCGGCCACGCAACTGGTGCAGTTGCGATAAGCCTAAGCGCTCGGCGTTCTCGATGATCATGAGGCTGGCGTTGGGCACATCCACGCCCACTTCCACCACGGTGGTGGCCACCAGCAGGTTGAGGGTGCCCGCCTTGAACCGCGACATAATGACGTCCCGCTCGCGGCCCTTGAGCCGGCCGTGCACCAGGCCCACTTCCAGCGCCGGCAAGGCCTGGACCAGGGCTTTGGCGGTGTCTTCCGCCGCCTGGGCCTGCAGGAGTTCTGATTCCTCGATGAGCGGGCACACCCAGTACACCTGGCGGCCTTCGCGGCACACCTGCGCCACCCGCGCCACCACCTCGGCGCGCTTGGTCTCGATCAGCGCCACAGTCTTGACCGGCTTGCGGGAGGGCGGCAACTCGTCGATGGAGGAGACGTCGAGGTCCGCGTAGGCGGTCATGGCGAGCGTGCGCGGGATGGGCGTCGCGGTCATGATCAGCTGGTGCGGGTGCATGCCTATACCAGCGCCCTTCTCCCGCAAAGCGAGCCGCTGGTGCACGCCGAAGCGGTGCTGCTCGTCGATGACGATGAGCGCCAGTTCCTTGAAGCGCACGTCTTCCTGGAACAGTGCATGGGTGCCGATGGCGATGCGGGCACTACCGTCCGCGAGACGCGCCATGGCTGCTTCCCGTTCC
>DASYCJ010000040.1:0-42631 GCA_036500225.1 Gammaproteobacteria bacterium | reverse complement strand
GAAGGAGTTGCCGTCCTGGGTCACATCGGTGGGACCGGCGGACTTGCGGGTCGCCTGTTCCTTCTCCAGCGCGCCCTTGAAGTTCTTCTGCATGTCGCCGAGGAGCACGCGATCCTGGGGACGCTTGGGGCCCGCGGACTTGCGGGTGGCCTGTTCCTTCTCCAGCGCGCCCTTGAAGTTCTTCTGCATGTCGCCCAAGAGCACACGGTCCTGGGGGCGCTTAGGGCCCGCCAGCGAGGGCTGTACGGAACCAAGATCCAGTGTCAGCACGTCAGTGTATTCAGCCTCCTGACCGTCATGACGCCACATACCCTGGGCCTTGGCATAGGCTTCCACCAGCTTGATCTCATCTTCGCCGCGGCCGGTGAGGCGCAGGTAGGTGAGGGTCTCGTCGTCGATGGGGAAGATGCCGCAGGTGGCGCCGTACTCCGGCGCCATGTTGGCGATGGTGGCGCGATCCGCCAGGGGCAGGTATTTCAGGCCATCGCCGAAGAACTCCACGAACTTCTCCACGACGCCGCGCTTGCGCAGCATCTCGGTGACCGTGAGCACGAGATCGGTGGCAGTGGCTCCCTCGGCGAGCTTGCCCGTGAGGCGCACGCCGATGACTTCCGGGATCAGCATGGTGGAGGGCTGGCCGAGCATGGCCGCTTCCGCCTCGATGCCGCCCACGCCCCAACCCAATACGCCCACGCCGTTGATCATGGTGGTGTGGGAGTCGGTACCGACGACGGTATCCGGGTACGCCTGACTCTTGTCATTCACGAACACCACCCGCGCCAGGAACTCCAAGTTCACTTGGTGCACGATGCCGGTGTCAGGTGGCACCACCTTGAAGTTTCGCAGGGCGTTCTGGCCCCAGCGAAGGAACGCGTAGCGTTCCTTGTTGCGATCGAACTCGAGCTTGGCGTTGAGGCCGAAGGCTTCCTTGTTGCCGTAGAAGTCCACCATCACCGAATGGTCGATGACGAGCTCGGCGGGGCACAGGGGATTGATCTTCTTGGGATCACCACCCAGGTGTTTCATGGCATCGCGCATGGCCGCGAGGTCCACCACCGCCGGCACGCCGGTGAAATCCTGCAGGATCACCCGCGCCGGGGTGAAGGCGATCTCTTTGGGCGGAAGCTTCTTGGGGTCGCAGGAGGCCAGGGTCTCGATGTCGGCCTTGGTCACGGTCACGCCGTCTTCGAGCCGGAGCATGTTCTCCAGCAGGATCTTCAGGGAGTAAGGCAGGCGCGAGACCTTGTATTTGGCCTCAAGCGCGTCGAGCTTGAATATCTCGTAGGATTTGCTGCCGACGGTAAGTTTGCTGCGTGACTTGAAGCTGTCCGACATGGCGCCTCCGCAAGGGATGGTGGTTCCCCGCCGGGGCCGGCTTTTGGAGAGACGCGGAGGCCGTCGGGGGAGGATGTCTCTAGGCCGCCTATTATAAGGTAAGCGGCGTCTCCGGTCAGGCTTAGGCTGTGAGCGCTGCCTGTAGGGTGCTGGCTGCGCTCTGAGCCCGGATCACGCCTCCGCCCAAGCATTCATCGCCGGCGTAGAACACCGCATATTGCCCGGGTGTGACCGCACGCTGCGCTAGGTCGAACTCCACTGTGCAACGGCCATCTTCGAAGCTGACGATGCTGCAAGCCTGGTCCGCCTGGCGATAACGGGTCTTGGCTGTGCAGCGCAAAGGCAGAGCTGGGGCTTGGCCTGCGATCCAATGCAGATGGGTGGCCTGCAGCGATCCGCTCAAAAGCAGCGGGTGGTCGTGTCCCTGCGCCACCAGCAGGCGGTTCTTCTCCATGTCCTTGCCCGCCACATACCAAGGCGAGGCTTCTGTATCACGGGCGCCGCCGATGCCGATGCCCTGCCGTTGGCCCAAGGTGTAATACATGAGCCCGTTGTGGCGGCCCATGATCCGCCCTTCAGGGGTCACGATGTCGCCCGGCTGCGCCGGCAGATACTTGCCCAGGAACTCCGCGAAGCGCCGTTCGCCGATGAAGCAGATGCCGGTGCTGTCTTTCTTGCCATGGTTGGCGAATCCGGCATCCCGGGCCAGGGTACGGGTGTCGGTCTTCTGCAGCTCGCCCAGGGGGAACAGGGCTTGCTGCAAGGCTGACTGCGTCACCGCGTGCAGGAAGTAGCTCTGGTCCTTGCCCGCATCCTTGGCTTTCAGGAGCTTCACGCCATCCGGGCCTAAGGCCAGTCGCGCGTAATGACCCGTGGCGATCTTCTCAGCACCCAAGCGCAGTGCATGCTCAAGGAAGGCCTTGAACTTGATCTCGCTGTTGCAGAGCACGTCCGGATTGGGGGTGTAGCCCGCGGCGTAACCCTCCAGGAAATGTTTGAATACCCGATCCCGGTACTCGGTGGCGAAGTTCACCTTGTGCAGCGGTATCCCTAAGGTGTCGCAGACCTGGCGCGCATCCTGGAAGTCTTCGGCAGCGGTGCAGTAGGTGTCGTCCTCGCCATCCTCCCAGTTGTCCATGAACAGGCCTTCCACCTGGTAGCCCTGCTGCTTGAGCAGGAGAGCGGCCACGGCAGAATCCACACCGCCGGACAGGCCGACGATGACTCGCATGGAAGAGGAGGGAGGGGACATGGGCATATCTTACCGCGGCGGCGGCGGCACTCAGTCCAGATGGCTCAAGAGCTCCAGCGGGTAGCGCTTGCCGGCCAGCATGTCATCGATGCAATTCAGTACCAACGGCGTGCGCAGGGGATGTCGCCCGCCGGCCAGTTCCGCGCGGGTCAACCAGTGGGCGGCCACGATGCCGCGGTCTAGCTTGCGCTCCGGATGATGCCGCAGGCAGCGGCCATGGAAGGCCACGCGTAGGAAGGTGGCATCCAACTCCGGGTTGTTCCAGAGGTAGATACCCGTGACCACATCCGGTTCGAAGTCCCAGCCGGTCTCTTCCAGGGTCTCGCGGCGCACTGCCTGGATCAGACTCTCGCCCGGATCCAGATGACCAGCGGGGTTGTTAAATACCCGCTTGCCGCGGATGTCTTCCTCGACTACGAGGAAGCGCCCATCCTGTTCGGCGACGGCAGCGACAGTGACGTGGGGCTTCCATTCCATCTAGATACCCAACCTTCTGAACTCCGTGTCCGGCTCCGCCTTCTCCCAGATATCGGCGAAAGCCTTGACGTACTGGCGAGCCTGGAGCGGTGCATGCAGGTCAGCGAAACCTTCATAGCGAGTGGCGATGGGCCTATAGAGCAGGGCTTCCTCGTCCGCCACCAGGTAAGTCTCCGCTAGGTTGGCGTGATCCTCGGAGGCGCGTCGCACTTCGATGTAGGAGCTGAAACGCTGTGCCAGTCCGATCAGGCGATGGCCTGCGCGTATGGACGGGCCGGGATCGACGCTCACGATGCGTATGCGGCTCATGCGCGAACGCGTGGCGAGAGCTTGTACGGTCGAGATAAACTCATCCTTGTCATAGAGCGGGATCTCGAGATCGCGGCTGAAGAGGATGAGATCGCGCTTGGCGACGGCGGCGACCGCCACCGCGGCTTCGCGGTTGTCCGCCAGACTCTCCAGGCGCCGGTACGTGTTGTCCTTGGGTGTCTCCATCAGAGCCTCTTGCGCATGTTCACGTGAGGGATGCCGGCTTCCATGAATTCATCGCCATGGGTCTCGAAACCATGTTGCAGGTAGAAGTCCAGGGCATGGCTCTGGGCATGCATATGGCACTCCTTGATGCCACGCTCCTGGGCAGAGGCTACCAAGAATTCCAGTATGGCCGCACCGACACCCTTGCCGCGCCATGCTTCCAACACAGCCATGCGGCCGATCTTGCCGTCGGGAGCCAGCCGTCCTGTGCCGATGGGCGTGCCGTCCGCGTCGAGCGCCAGGGCATGCACGCACAACGGATCCATCTCGTCCCATTCGATCTGCTGGGGGACCTGCTGCTCCTGGATGAATACCGGAGTACGGATGGCACGCATGGCTTCCCGCTCCCTTTCCCAGTCGGCGATGCGTACCCGGAACTCGCTCATCGTTGCCACTCCAGTTGGCCTGCGTCGAGCCACTCCAGGATCAGCGACTGCAACTCAGGGTCTTCGGCGTGGCGACGCAGTTTCACGGGATCGAGGCGGCGTGCTTCTCCCACAGCTTCGGCGAAACCCGTAAGGCGCTCCGCCAAGGGATAGTGCCTGCCATCCACGAACAGATGACAGGCCTGGCGCACGCTGAACCAGGTGACGCGCACCGCGGGGTGCCATGCTGGCGTGCGACCGCGCACCAGCATGTCAATGAGCCTGGCAGCGCCGGTGCGCCGTGCTGGTGGCTCGGGCCGCAGCCAGGGCTTGGGTTCGGTCATGAAGCAACCGAACCAGATATCCAGTGCATCGTCAGAAGGTTTCAGCTGGGTACGTAACAGCTGACGGGCGCGGGCTCGCGCCTCCAAAGTGAGTTCACCACCGTTGGCTGCGGGCACCAGGTCAGGGTCTGAATAGCGGGCAACCGCATCGGCGCCCTGCACCAGGAAGCCGGCGAAGTCTGCGAGCATCTCGCTCTGGGAAGGGGCGCGGAAACCGATCGAGTAGGTCATGCACTCGCCGAAAGCCACGCCGTGATGGGCCACGCCCGGCGGCAGATAGAGCATATCGCCCGGCATGAGCAGCCAGCTCTCTTCAGGAGTGAAGGCTTCCACCTGCTTCAGTTCTAGACCCGGCGCGGTCTTGTCACGCTGCGCAGCGGTGCTGATGTCCCAGCGACGCATGCCGTCCAGCTGCAGCAGGAACACATCGTAGGCATCCACATGCGGGCCCACGGAGCCTCCGTCGGCCGCATAGCTCACCATCACATCGTCGATGCGCCAGCCGGGGATGAAGCGGAAAGGGTCAAGGAGCTCGGCCACCGCCGGCACGTACTTGTCCACGTCCTGCACCAGCAGCGTCCAACGGCTCTTGGGTAGCTTCTTGAAGTCCTTGTGCAGGAACGGACCGTGGCGCAGTTGCCAACCCGGGGCCTTGCGGGTCTGCATCACCAGCCGTGATTCCACACCTTCTTCGCAGGCGAGGCCGGCCAGTTCTTCGGGACTCAAGGGTGAGGTGTTGCCGGGGAATGCGCTGCGTATCAACAGCGGCTGCTTCTGCCAGTACTGCTTGAGGAATTCGCGCGGGGTCAGCCCGCCCAGCGGGCCTGGGGACTCAGCGACGTGCATGGTTCGGCACTATTGGCCGTCGCTATCTTCTTTCGGGTAGCAACGCACTTTGAAGCGCACTTCGCTCGCCAGCACGAACTTCGGCGAGAGCGTCTCCACCTGCGGCTGATCGCTGCCTTCTATGTCCAGCACGTTGTAGCCGTTGGGGCAGAGCTTTGCGGCCTGGGTCTCGGCGATCTTGATCATCGCCGTGTAGTTGCCCTGACCCGCGCTACGCACCACGAACAGAGGATCTCCGTCACCCGTGGTCACCTGCTGCCAACCCACCTGTTGCTGGCCTTCAGCATGCATGGCGGCACCGATGCCGGCGCTGGGCGGGGAGCTGGCGCAGGCGGCGAGGGACAGGAATGCGATGCAGAGTGCGAGGATACGCATGTTCAGATTTCCTTCGCGAGCTTGGCGGCCAAGCCGATGTAGGACTGCGGCGTCATGGCCATCAACCTGGCCTTGGCGTCGTTGGGGATCTCCAGTTCCTTGATGAAATCGCGCATGGCGTCCTCGTCCACGCGCCGGCCCCGGGTCAGGGCCTTGAGCTTCTCGTAGGGTTCGTCCACGCCGTAACGGCGCATCACGGTCTGTATGGCTTCCGCCAGCACTTCCCAGTTCGCGTCCAGCTCCGCAGACATTCGCTCCGCGTCGACTTCCAGTTTGGACAGGCCTTTCAGGAAGGACTCGTAGGCCAGCACGCTGTGGCCGAGGCCCACGCCGACGTTACGCAACACCGTTGAGTCCGTGAGGTCGCGCTGCCAGCGCGACACCGGCAGCTTGGCGGAGAAGTGATGCAGTAATGCGTTGGCGATTCCGAGGTTGCCTTCGGCGTTCTCGAAATCGATGGGGTTCACCTTGTGGGGCATGGTGGAGGAACCCACTTCGCCTGCCACTGGTTTCTGCTTGAAGTAGCCGAGCGCGATGTAACCCCAGATGTCCCGGGAAGCATCCAACAGGATGGTGTTGAAGCGCGCCAGGGCGTCGAAGTACTCCGCCATGTAGTCATGGGGTTCGATCTGGATGGTGTAGGGCGTCCAGGTGAGCCCCAGAGATTCCACCAGCTTGATGCTGAGGGCTTCCCAGTTCACATCCGGGTAGGCGGCCAGGTGCGCGTTGTAGTTGCCCACCGCGCCGTTCATCTTTCCGATCAACTCCACGGACTTGAGCTGGTCGCACTGGCGGCGCAGGCGATGCACGATGTTGGCGAGTTCTTTGCCGAGCGTGGTCGGCGTCGCCGGCTGGCCATGGGTGCGGGACAGCATGGGCAGTTCCGCATGGCGACGCGCCTGGGCCCGCAGCCGCTCGATCATGCGTTCCATCATGGGCAGAAGCACGCGCTCCCGGCCATGCTTCAACATCAAACCGTAGGCCAGGTTGTTGATGTCCTCGGAGGTGCAGCCGAAGTGCACGAACTCGGTGACGCCCTTGAGAGCAGGGCGCTCGCCGAGCTTCTCTTTGAGGTAGTACTCCACAGCCTTCATGTCGTGGTTGGTGGCGGCCTCGATCTCCTTGATACGCTCCGCGTCCTTCACGGCGAAGTCGCGGATCAGGCCCACCATGAAGTCGGTGTCTTCGTCGGAGAGGGACGGCACTTCGGAGACGCCGTCCTCGTCCGCCAGCACCGAGAACCAGCCCAGTTCCACGGTTACACGCTCATGCATCAGCCCGTATTCGCTGAACAACATGCGCAGTGCTTCGAGCTTGGCGGCGTAGCGGCCGTCGAGGGGTGAAAGGGCGGTAAGCGTCGAGGATTCCATGGGTTTCCGTGCATCCCCTGGTGGAATGGCGGATAATAACCGAATCCCTTTCGTGGCCCCCGGGGCGTCGGTTTCATCGCTCTGATGGGCGGCAATTATATACTTGAATCAGCGGCTTAGTCCGTTTTTCTTAGTCAGATTCTTGAGGAGTGGAGATGGCGGACAAGTCCTTCCGGATCGAACACGACAGCATGGGCGAGATCAAGGTCCCGACAGATGCCCTGTGGGGTGCCCAGACCCAGCGCGCCGTGGATAACTTCTCCATCAGCGGCCGTCCCTTGCCCCGCGCCTTCATCCGCGCTTTGGGCCTGATCAAGGCTTCCGCCGCCATCGTGAACCTGGGGCTGGGCGTGTTGGATGCCAACCGCGCCAAGGCCATCGAAGCCGCCGCCCTGGAAGTGGCGGAGGGCAAGCACGACCCGCATTTCCCCATCGACGTGTTCCAGACCGGTTCCGGCACCAGCACCAACATGAACGCCAATGAGGTGATCGCCCACCTGGCGAGCGCCAAGAGCGGCGCAGACAAGGTGCACCCCAACGACCACGTGAACATGGGCCAGAGCAGCAACGACGTCATCCCCACCGCCATCCACGTGAGTGCGGCCTTGGAAGTGAAGGAGAAGCTGCTGCCTGCCTTGACGTATCTGGCGGAAGCCATCGAAGCCAAGTCGAAAGAGACCGCCAAGGTGGTGAAGACCGGCCGCACCCATCTCATGGATGCCATGCCCGTGACAGTCGGCCAGGAGCTTTCGGGCTGGGCCACCCAGATCCGCCACGGCATGGCCCGGGTGGAAGCCGCGAGCCCACGTGTGAATGCACTTGCCCAGGGTGGCACCGCTGTCGGTACCGGCATCAATGCTCACCCGGAGTTCGGCAAGCGCATCGCCGCCGAACTCGCCAAGCGCACCGGCGTGGCGTTCAAGGCCAGTGAAAACTACTTCGAAGCCATGAGCAGCCAGGATGCCGCGGTGGAACTCTCCGGCCAGCTCAAGACCGTGGCCGTGAGCCTCATGAAGATCGCCAATGACCTGCGCTGGATGAACAGCGGCCCCCTGGCTGGCCTGGGTGAAATCGCACTGCCGGCCCTGCAGCCCGGTTCCAGCATCATGCCCGGCAAGGTGAACCCGGTGATTCCGGAGGCCACTGCCATGGTGGCGGCCCAGGTCATCGGCAACGATACCTGCATCACCGTGGCGGGGCAGTCCGGCAACTTCCAGCTCAACGTGATGCTGCCGGTCATCGCCAGGAACCTCCTGGAAAGCATCGAGCTCCTGGCCAACGTGGCCCGAGCTCTGGCGGACGACTCCATCAAGGACTTCACCGTGAACCAGGAACGCCTGAATGAGGCTCTGGCCAAGAATCCCATCCTGGTGACTGCTCTCAATTCGGTCATCGGCTATGAGAAGGGCGCAGCCATCGCCAAGCAGGCCTATAAGCAGAAGCGTCCGATCCTGGAAGTGGCCAAGGAGATGACCGACCTCTCGGAGGAGCGTCTGAAAGAACTCCTGGATCCGGCCGAGCTCACCAAGGGCGGCATCAAGGAATAAGAATTTACTTTTAACACTATCTGTAACTAGCTGATAAAATGGATATTAATGGCGGGAATTTCTCTGATTTAATCCGCTGCCATTTCGGGGGCACCCAGGCCCCCGATGACTTCACACCACGCCGTGTCCTAGGCGATCTGCCTCCCGGATTCCTGCCCAAGCAGCCCTGGCGACCTGCCTCGGTGCTCCTGCCCCTGGTCACTCATCCGGAGCCCACGGTGCTTTTGACCAAGCGCACCGAGCAGCTCCATGACCACGCGGGCCAGGTGAGTTTCCCCGGTGGCGGCCGGGAACCCCAAGACCGCGACCCGGTGGCTACGGCCCTGCGGGAGACCCATGAAGAGATTGGCCTCGAGCCCGGCCAAGTGGAAGTGGCGGGATACCTTCGGGGCTACCTCACCATCAGCGGCTATGCGGTCACGCCGGTGGTCGGGCTGGTGAAGCCCGGCTTCACCCTCGCTATAGACCCTTTGGAAGTGGCGGAAGTCTTCGAAGTACCCCTCGCGTTCCTGGCGGATCCCAAGAATCGGGAGGTCCAGACTCGTGAACTGGGTGGCGAGAAAGTCGGCTTCTATCTATACAAGTACCGGAGCCAGGTCATCTGGGGCGCCACTGCCGCCATGCTGGTCAATTTCCTGGACACCTTGAGCGAGGCATGACCGTGAAGGAGACCCGACGTCTGCTGGAGATCATGGTGCGACTCCGGGATCCCGAGCGGGGTTGTCCCTGGGACAAGGTCCAGACCTTCAAGACCATCGCTCCCTATACCGTGGAAGAGGCTTACGAGGTGGCGGATGCCATCGAACGGGAAGACCTGGGCGCCTTACGGGAGGAACTGGGCGATCTCTTGTTGCAAGTGGTCTACCACGCACGCATGGCGGAAGAGGCCGGACATTTTGATTTCGAAGCGGTGGCTGGCGGCGTCGCCGACAAGCTCACGGCGCGCCACCCCCATGTGTTCGGCGACGCCGGCATGAAGGATGCAGCGCAGCAGACCCACGACTGGGAAGCGCGCAAGGCCGTTGAACGGGCAGGGAAGTCCCAGACCGGGACCCTGGATGGGGTACCGCTGGCCCTGCCGGGTCTCACCCGCGCCGAGAAACTGCAGAAGCGCGCCGCTCGCGTCGGTTTCGACTGGCCGGAACTCGCACCGGTGTTCGGCAAGATCCGCGAGGAGCTGGGGGAACTGGAACAGGAAGTCACGGCAGCCGCGCCCAAGCCGCGCGTGCAGGATGAACTGGGCGATCTCCTGTTCGCCGTAGCCAACCTGGCACGTAAGCTCGGAGTGGACCCGGAGCAGGCCTTGCGTGGTACCAATGCCAAGTTCGAGCGGCGTTTCCGCCACGTGGAATCCCGCCTCGTCGAACAAGGCCGAAAGCCCGAACAAGCGAGCCTGGAAGAGATGGATGGCTACTGGGATGAGGCCAAGGCCCACGGGCTCTAGAAGCCCGCAACCCCCCGTGGCGCCTGGGAAAAACGGCCTCGCCTGTGCTATCTTGAGCGGAGTTTAAGTTAAATAGCCCTTGTCCCCACGGGACTTGGGCAGCCCGCGCACTGCGCGGTCATAAAGATAAGGGTTTCGGGAGCGAGTGCCATGCCACAGAAGATCGGGATCGTCGTCGACGCAGCCTGCGACCTGCCGCGCAATTTCTTGCAGCAGCACGGTCTCGAGATCATGCCGATCAACATGCAGTTCGGCACCATGAACTTCAAGGACGTGCGCGACCCGGAACAGACCATGGAGTTCTACCGCCGGTACGTGGCGGAGAAGGAACTGGAGATCACCACCGCGCCCCTGTCGGTGAAGGCGATCAAGGACTGGTTCCTGGACCAACTGGTATTGAAATATGACCGGGTGCTGGTGATCACCGTCTCCAGCAGCCGCAGCCCCGTGTTCGAGAACGCCACCAAGGCGTCATTCATGATCCTGTCCGGCTATAAGGAGCGCCGCAAGGCCGCTGGCATGGAAGAGCAGTTCGCGCTGCGCGTGTTGGACAGCAAGACCCTGTTCACGGGCCAAGGCGTGGTGGTGTATGAAGCCCTGCGCCTGCTCCAGAGCGGCCAGGCCGAGATGGCCTTCGACCGCCTGCGTCAGCACGTGGAAACCTTCTCCCAGGACGTGCACGCCTATCTCGTGCCGCAAGACCTGTATTACGTCCGTGCCCGAGCCCACCAAAAGGGCGACAACAGCATCGGCTGGTTCAAATACCAGATGGGCACCATGCTGGACATCAAACCCATCCTCAAGGCCTATCGCGGCGAAACCGAAGCGGTCGACACCGTGCGTGGCTTCGACGGCGCGGTGAAGAAGCTGTTCGGTCTGGCCACCGATGCGATCGAGAAAGGCCTGCTCACCAAGGTGGTATGCATGAGCTACGCAGGCAACCCGGAAGACGTGAAGAACTTCCCGGGTTATGATGAGTTCGTGAAAGTGGCCCACGCCAACAAGGTGGAGACACTGCTGTCGGTGATGAGCACCGTGGCGGGCATCCATGTGGGACCCGGTGCCTTCAGCTTGGCCTACGCGGCCAAGTAACTTTCCGGTTTCCGGCTGCGCCGATAACCGCCGGTTAAATAGCCTGCCGTCGGGGTGCGCAGCCGGTAAAATGCGCGCATCTCACCGGATATCCCGATGCGAGCTCTTCTCACCTGTGCGTTGACCTTGCTGCTGTCGGCCGCCATGGCCGATGCCGGCGCGCGTCCGACCACGCCTGAGACTCCCGCCACCGACCGGCCGAAGATCTGCCTGGTCTTGAGCGGCGGCGGCGCCCGCGGTGCTGCCCACGTGGGCGTGATCGAGGCGTTGGAGAAACTCCACATCCCGGTGGACTGCATCGTCGGCACCAGCATGGGCGCCATCGTCGGTGGCTTGTACTCGGCGGGCATGAGCGCAGAAGAACTTGAGTTGCAGATGAACCGTCCGGCCCTGCAGGCGGACATGGCCAATAGCCCGCCGCGCAGCCGTCTGAGTTACCAGGACAAAGAAGACGAACTCAAATACCTGCTGCGGATGGAGTTCGGTTACGCCAACGACCGTTACTTCCTGCCACAGGGTATCGTCAACGGCAACGCGCCGGGCCGCATCCTCAACGTGCTGACCCTGGCGTTGAAGCCGGACGAAGATTTCGACCAACTGCCCATCCCGTTCCGTGCCGTCGCCACCGATATCACCAACGGCAATATGGTGGTGCTGGATCACGGCAGCCTGGCGGACGCTATCCACGCCAGCATGTCCGTGCCGGGCTTGTATCCACCGGTGCACATCGGCGATCAGCTGCTGGTGGATGGCGGCCTCTCGCGCAACCTGCCCGTCGACGTGGCGCGCAAGATGGGCGCTGACGTGGTGATCGCCGTGAACATCGCCACGGTGCTGTCCAAGAGCAAGGAATTGACCGATGTGTTCAGCGTCTCCCTGCAGGTGCTGAAGCTCTACGGCAACCAGAACGTGAAGGACTCCATCGCCACGCTGCACAGCAGCGATGAACTGATCCAGCCGGACCTGGGCGACATCGGCGCCACCGATTTCCAGTCCATGGGCGATGCCATCAAGCTCGGTGAGAAGCAGGCCTACGATCAGCTCGCCAAGCGCACCGATCTCATGCTCTCAGACGCCGACTATGCCGCTTACGAGACCAAGTTCCGCAAGGTCCCGGAAGCGCCGCAACGCATCGATTTCGTGGACGTGGACGGCAACGGCGGCGTCTCGCCGGAGTTGGTGCGGGCACGGTTCGGCATCAAGCCCGGGGATGTCTGGGACGAGCAGCGCATCAATGATGGCCTGCGGCGCCTCTATGACCTGGGTTACTTCCAGCGGGTAGACGCTGTGCTAGTGCACAAGGATGGCCGCACCGGCATCGAGGTGATGGTGGAAGCCAAGGAGTGGCGTCCCAACTACCTGCAGTTCGGCATCCACATCGCCGATGACTTCGAAGGCGACAGCAGCTACGAGCTCCTGGGCAACTACACGGTGGCGGAGATAGACAGCCTCGGCGCCGAGTGGCGCAACCAGTTCGAGATCGGCAAGACTCGGCTGTTCTACACCGAGCTCTACCAGCCCCTCGACTACAAGGGCAACGTGTTCGTAGCGCCCAACGCCGATTACGTGAACGAGACCTTCGACCTGTTCCGCGGCCAGGACCGTATCGCGGAATACAGCAGCGTGTTCCCGCGCGCCGACCTGGACCTGGGCTTCGCGGTGGGTGATGCGGGCGAGGTGCGAGGCGGCGTGTTCTATGGTCACGTGGTGTCACAACCGCGCATCGGCGATCCCCAGACCCTGCCGACGTACCGCGACACGCTGGTGGGTCCGCGCATCGAAGCGAGCTTCGACACCTTCGACAACGGCAACTTCCCGTCCAGCGGCTCCTACGCGCTGATCACCGGTTACTTCCCGCGCCACTCGGTGGGCGGTGACGTCACCTATAGCAAGCTGGATGCCACCTTCGGCCACGCCTACGACATGGGCAAGGGCTCCCTGCTATTGTTGGTGGAGGGCGGTAGCGACTTCGGTACCGGCATGCCCCTATACGACCAGTTCCAGTTGGGCGGATTCCTGTCACTGGCCGGTGAACGGCAGGGCCAGTTACGCGGCGATCGCATCTTCGATGCCCACGCACTCTATGCCTGGCGCGCCGGCACGCTACCCACCGGTCTCGGCCGCAACTGGTACCTGGGTTTCGGCATGGATGCAGGCAACGTCTGGGGCAACACTAACCTCGGACCCGGTAACACCGGCATGCAATACGGCGGCACGCTGCTCCTGGGTGCCGACACCCTGGCCGGTCCACTGTATTTCGGCATCGGCGCGGGTAAGGCCGGTAACCGCACCTTCTTCCTGTATCTCGGCATCCCCATCAACGGCAACACCCTGGCGCCGTCCTTCGGCAATTAGAGAACGTCTCCCATGGAAAAACTCCGCATCTTCACCACCGGCGGCACCATCGACAAGATCTACTTCGACGCTAAAAGCGAATATGAAGTAGGCGAGCCGCAGATCGGCGAAATCCTGCGGGAGATGGGTGTGGGCTTTCCCTTCGAGATGACCTCGCTCATGCGCAAGGACAGTTTGGACCTGACCGATGCGGACCGGGAGACCATCTGCAAGGCGGTATCGGCGGATCCCACCACACGCGTGCTCATCACCCACGGCACTGACACCATGACCGACACCGCCAAGGCCCTGCAGGGCATCCCCGGCAAGACCGTGGTGCTCACCGGTTCCCTGAACCCGGCGCGCTTCCGCGGCAGCGATGCCATATTTAACATCGGCGGCGCCGTGGCGGCGGCCCAGACCTTGCCAGCCGGCGTCTATATCTTCATGAACGGCCGGGTGTTCGATGCGCTGAAGGTGCGTAAGAACCGGGATAAGAACCGCTTCGAGGAAGCCTGATGCAGGAGCGCGAATACTTCGCGAGCCTGGCCCGATATCACGTGGCGGCCCATGCGCGCCTGCTCAAAGCCCTCACGCCCATGAGCGATGTGGAATACCACGCGGACCAAGGGCTGTTCTTCCGCAGCGTGCACCGCACCCTGAACCATCTATTGTTAGTCGACCTGCTCTGGCAGGGCCGCATCGTCGGTAAACCCTTCGCCATGAGCGGTTTGGATCAGGAACTGGTGAAAGGGCGTGGTCGTTTAGCAGAAGAGTTGATGGGGCAGGCGGCCTCGCTGCAGGACACCGTGGCAGGCCTCGATGAGACCCGTATCCGCGCGCCTTCGGCCTACATCGACAGCGAGGGCAAGCGTCGCGAATATCCCCTGGCCCTGCAACTCGCCCACGCCTTCAACCACGCGACCCACCATCGTGGTCAGGTGACGGCGGTGATCACGCGCTTAGGGTATGAGAGCCCGGTACTGGATCTGCCTTACGTACTATCCGAAGACTCAGTGCTGTAGCAATAAGATTAGCAGCGCTCCGGCCCCAGCTACCAGACAGTAGATACCGAAAGGCCTGAACGCCATCAGCTCGTGGGATTTGAACCAGCGCATCAGGAACCAAGTGCTGAGCCAGGCGAAGATTCCCGAGAGCACACCCCCGAGCAATATCACCGGCAACAACCCCGGCGGCAGCGTCGCATGCTGGTGCAGGAGTTTGGGCAACTCCAGCACGCCGGCGGCGGCGATGATGGGCGTGGCCAGGAGGAATGAGAAACGCGCAGAGGCCGCATAGTCGAGTCCGCCCATGAGTCCTGCCACCAGCGTCACGCCGGAGCGGGAGATGCCGGGGATGAGCGCCAGGGCCTGGGCACAGCCGATAAGGAAGGCCTTGGTCCAGCTCAATGACTGGGGCGCTTGGGAGGCGGCTCGTGATTTCAGACAATCGCCCAAGAGCAGGATCACACCGTTCACCATCAGGAACACCGCTGCCACCACGAAACCCGTGAACAGCGCCTTGATCCAGTGCTCGAGCAACAATCCCAGGAGCGCGGCCGGTACCGTGCCGCAGACCAGAAGCCAGAAGAGCCGCGCCTGCGGGTCCTGCGGGCGGCCGCGGGCCGCTACAGTACCGCTCAGGAGCGCGAACCAGTCCTTCCAGAAGTAGATGAACAGTGCCGTGGCTGTACCTAAGTGCAGCACCACGATGTAAGGCAGGAACCAGGGCGCGTCCCGGGAGATGGGCCAATGCAGCAGCGCTGGCACCAGTACGCTGTGGCCCAGGCTGCTGATGGGGAAGAGTTCGCTGATGCCCTGCAGGATGGCGAGCAGCAGCAGATCGAAGTTCAGCACGCGTCCACTCCGTAGATGGAGAAACGCCGCGCGGGTGCGCGGCGTTCTCTATTATCCCTCAAGTCGCGGACGCGACCATTTAACCCAAGTCGAACTTGATGCCTTGGGCCAAGGGCAGGGAGTCTGACCAGTTGAGGGTGTTGGTCTGGCGTCGCATGTACTGCTTCCAGGCATCGGAGCCGGACTCGCGGCCACCACCGGTCTCCTTCTCGCCACCGAAGGCCCCGCCGATCTCGGCGCCGGAGGTGCCGATGTTGACGTTGGCGATGCCGCAATCGCTACCGAGGGCCGACAGGAAGTACTCGGCGTTCTTCACGCTAGTGGTGAAGATGGCGGAGGACAGACCCTGGGGCACGTCGTTGTGCATCTTGATGGCCTCATCCAGCGTCTTATAGGACATGACGTAAAGGATGGGGGCGAAGGTCTCGGATTTGACGATCTCCCATTCGTTCTGAGCACGCACGATGGCCGGCTCCACGAAGAAGCCAGGGCGGTCCAGCTTCTTGCCGCCGGTGAGCAGTTTGCCGCCGGCCTTGGTCACAGCCGCAATGGCAGTCTCGTAACGGTTCACCGCATCTTGGCTGCAGAGCGGACCCATCAGGGTCTGGGGATCAAGCGGATCGCCGATGCGCACCTGCTTATAGGCGTTCACCAGCTTCTGTGTCAGTTCGTCGACGATGGACTCATGCACGATGAGGCGGCGGGTGGTGGTGCAGCGCTGGCCGGCGGTGCCGACGGAGCCGAACACCACTGCCGGGATCACCAGTTTCAGTTCCGCGGTCTCGTCCACCACGATGGCGTTGTTGCCGCCCAGCTCCAGCAGGGACTTGCCCATGCGATTAGCGACCAGCTCGCCCACCTTGCGGCCGATGGCGGTGGATCCGGTGAAGGACACCAGCGCTACACGCTCGTCCTTCACGAAACGTTCCGCCAGGCGGTTGTCGCCGTCGATGAACATGGAGAAGATGGCCGGATAACCGTGGCGCTCAAGCACCCTGTTGGCGATGGTCTGCACCGCGATGGCGCAGAGCGGGGTACGGGGCGAGGGCTTCCATACCGTGATGTCGCCGCAGATGGCGGCGATGAAGGCGTTCCAGGACCACACCGCCACCGGGAAGTTGAAGGCGGAGATCACGCCCACCACGCCCAGGGGATGCCACTGCTCGGCCATGCGGTGATGCACCCGCTCGGAGTGCATGGTGCGGCCGTAGAGCATGCGCGACTGGCCCACCGCGAAGTCGGCGATGTCGATCATCTCCTGCACTTCGCCGTCGCCCTCGGGCTTGATCTTGCCCATCTCCAGGGACACCATGCTACCCAGGTCGTCCTTGTGCTTGCGCAGCTCGTCGCCGATGAGGCGCACGGCTTCGCCGCGCTTCGGTGCCGGGACGTCGCGCCAGACCTTGAAGGCGGCTTCGGCGTCCTTGATGACTTGGTCGTAGTCCGCTTCGGTGGCGCAATGCACCTTGGCGATCACCTGGCCCGTGGCCGGGTTGATGGACTCGATGAGCTTGCCGCCGGAGCTCTTGCGCCAGCCGCCGGTGGCGGTCCAGGTGCCGGAGTTGTCCTGGCTGAGTCCCAGGTTGGAGAGGATCTTGTTGATGTCGGCCATGGGGATTCCTTAAGCCACGAACTGCTTGGCGGCCTCACCGGTACGCACCTTGCGCGCCGAGAGTTCCGCAGTCTCGGCCTGGGCGTAAGCCTTGCCGAAGCGGTTGTTGAGCACGTCGGTGAGGCTGAAACGCTCCTGCATCACCAGGCCCTGATACTTGCCCGGGTCCTTCAGTACCAGGTCCACCACCGCGGCGATGCCGGCGCTGGTGGTTACCTGGATCGCGGACCACAGGTGACCTGCAATCTCCTGCGGATACACCGCGTTGGCATAGCTTTCTTCCATGAACTTGCCGTGCTGCAGGCCGCTCACTGACACGTAGATGAGCACCACGTCCTGCACGGTGCGCGGCACCGCGCGCTCCAGGATGCGTTTCAGGGTCTCTCGATCCTGGTTCATCCCCAAGTCATTCATGAGCAGGCGCATCACATCGCAATGGCCGGGATAGCGCATGGTCTTGTAGGTCATGTTGCGCACCTTGCCGGCATAGGTCTCGGCCAGGGAGCCCAGACCACCCGAGGTGTTGAAGGCTTCGTAGAGCTTGCCTTCCAGCTGGATGGTCTCGAGTCCTTCCAGCGGCATCAGCGCCGCTTCCTTGCCGTTGACGATGCCGTAGCAGGTGTTGCCGTACTCGTTGATGACACCGTCCGAGGACCAGGTCAGCGAATACTTGGTCATGTTGCCCGGGTTCTGGGGCAGCGCGCCGACGCGCAGTTTCACGTCGTGGATCTCGTCGAAGTGGCGCATCAGTTCGTTGGCGGCGATGCTGATGAAACCGGGAGCCAGGCCGCACTGGGGGGCGAAGGTGGTCTTGGCGCCCTGGGCGGTCTTGGTCACGGCGCGGGTCACTTCCACGTCTTCCGTGAGGTCGAAGTAGTGCATGTCGAGCTTGCGCGCGACTTCGGCTACCGGCGGGTTGCAGAAGTAGGGCAGGCTTGAGATCACAGCGTCAGCGGGATGGGCCTTGAGATGGGCTTCCACGGCGGCCTTATTGGAGGCGTCTACCTGGAAGGCCTTGATGGCGATGCCGGCCTGCTTGTGGCTGGCGGCCACGGACTCGGCAGCCTTGCCGTTGGCGTCAGCGAGGCTAATCTCATAGTCACCGGAGGAGGCCAGGAGGCCGGAGAGGAGGGAACCGATCTTGCCGGCGCCGAGGACGAGCACGCGATGCATGGACGAAACTCCTTGGAATGGTCTGGAAGGACGTGCGGATTTCGGCCCTTTCAGGCCTCCGGCACGGCTGCAGGCGGGTTTTCGCGGTGCAGCAGCTAAAAAGCGCGTAATTTTGCCACAAACCGCGCTTCAGTCGTACCCCGTGCTTGGCCCTGTGGTGCGCGGCGTGTAGCATGGCGAGCCGATATGGACCGCGAATTCCTGCATCCCTGGAAGCCTGATAGCTGGCGCGACCACGTCGCCGGCCAGCAACCGCTTTACCCGGATGCCGCCGCCGTGGAACGTGCCCTGGCGCAGATCAGCCGTCTGCCGCCGCTCGTCACCTGGGGCGAGGTGGACAAGCTGCGCCAGCAGATCGCCGAGGCCCAGCGCGGTGAGCGTTTCCTATTGCAGGGTGGCGACTGCGCCGAAAGCTTCGACGACTGCACCGGCGAGCCCATCGCCAACAAGCTCAAGATCCTGCTGCAGATGAGCCTGGTCTTGGTGCACGGTCTCAAGAAGCGGGTGATCCGCGTGGGCCGCCTGGCAGGGCAGTATGCCAAGCCGCGTTCCACGGACCTGGAGACCCGCGACGGCGTGAGCTTGCCGAGCTACCGCGGTGACCTCATCAACCGCTCGGGTTTCACCCTGGCGGAACGCACGCCGGATCCCAAACTCATGCTACGGGGCTATGAACACGCGGCCCTGACCCTGAACTACGTACGCGCCATGGTGGACGGCGGTTTCGCCGACCTGCATCACCCAGAGTACTGGGACCTAGACTTCGTGCGCCATTCACCCCTGGAGGCGGAGTATCGGCGCATCGTGCAGTCCATCGTGGACTCCCTCACCTTCATGGAGACCATCTCCGGCCAGACCCTGGCGGAAAGCGGCCGCATCGACCTCTATACCAGCCATGAGGGCCTGCACCTCTTATATGAGCAGGCCCAGACCCAGTTCGTGGCGGAGACCGGCCGTTGGTACAACCTGGCGACCCACTACCCCTGGATCGGCATGCGCACCGCCGAGCTCGGCGGCGCCCACGTGGAGTATTTCCGCGGCATCGCCAATCCTGTTGCCGTGAAAGTCGGCCCGTCCACGACCGGCGAAGGTCTGCTGGCCTTGATGGAGACGCTGAATCCCGATGATGAACCGGGCCGGGTCACCTTCATCCATCGCTTCGGTGCCAAGCACATCGCCGACAAACTGCCGCCCCTGGTGCAGGCAGTGCAGAAGAGCGGTCGCAAGGTACTATGGGTCTGCGATCCCATGCACGGCAACACCGAGTCCACCAGCAACGGCCTGAAGACCCGGCGCTTCGAGAACATCCTGAGCGAGCTCGAGACGGCCTTCACCTTGCACGAGAAGCTGGATAGCCACCTCGGCGGTGTGCATTTCGAGCTGACGGGTGATGATGTGACGGAATGCACTGGTGGCGCCCGCAACCTGACCGAGATCGATCTGGAGCGGGCTTATAAGTCTCAAGTGGATCCGCGCCTCAACTACGAGCAGGCCCTCGAGATGGCCATGCGCATCGTGGCCCGCACCAAGAAATAGCTTTAGTCGAGCCGCCGGAACTTTCCGGGTTCGATACCTTCCAGATTCCAATCGCCCACCGCCCAGCGTATGAGTCGTAGTGTCGGATGCCCGACAGCAGCAGTCATGCGCCGCACCTGGCGGTTACGACCTTCTATCAGGGCCAGCTCGATCCAAGAGTCCGCTACGCGCTTGCGGAAGCGGATGGGCGGTTCGCGTTCCCAAAGCCATTCCGGTTGTGGGATGGGCCGGGCCTTGGCGGGAAGGGTGAGGCCATCGTTCAACTTTACGCCCTTGGAAAGCTTTTCCAGAGACTCCTTCTCCGGCACGCCTTCCACCTGGGCGAGATAGACCTTAGGCAGCTTGTGGTGGGGATGGCTGATGCGGTTCTGCAGACGACCGTCATCCGTCAGCACCAGCAGGCCCTCGCTGTCTGTGTCCAAACGGCCTGCAGGGTAGACACCTTTCACATCTATATGGTCGGCGAGGGTTGCCCGGTCGCCGGTGAACTGGCAGATGACGCCATAGGGCTTGTTGAATAGCAGGATCATGATGCGCGAGCCGCCGGGTTCTCCAGGGACTCGATGAAACGCTTGGCCTGGGGGGTCATGAACTTGCCGCGCCGCCGTACCACGCCGTAACTGCGCTCAGGGAAATACTGCTTCATGGGTATGGCACGCAGGCGATAGCTCTGACGCAGGCAGATGCTGGTGACGATGGAGATGCCCAAACCTTCCTCCACATAACGCTTGATCACTTCCCAGCCGCCCACTTCCAGGCGCACCTTATATTCGAGGCCATGCTTGCGGAACACCTCGCTCACCCGGCGCAAGGTCGAGAGGAATTGGGGCGGCAGGATCAGGCCATAGGGTGCGATGTCTTCCAGGGTCACCTTGGGCAGCTTCACCAGGGGGTGATCCATGGCGGTGATGAGCATGGGCTCATAGTTGAAGAGCGGGGTGTAGAGCATATCGTCCGGCACTTCCAGGAGTGAGCCTACGGCGAAGTCCACCTCGTCCGCCCGCAGCAGGGCCAGGCCGTTGCGGCCGGTCACGTTATGCAGTCTCAGGTGAATCCCCGGGTAACTTAAGGCGAACTCCCGAACGTATGGGGGCAGGAGATGCAGTAATGTTGATTCGCCACAGGCGATGTTTATCTCGCCGCTGTCCAGTTTACCGAACTTATCCGCGAGCGCCTGGGGCAAGGTGTCCATGCCCTGCACCAGGGGCAAGGCCAGTTCATAGAGTGTGCTGCCTGCCGGTGTCGGCGAGATCTTCGGTCCGCGCCGTTCCAATAGCAGTTCACCCAATTCCTGTTCCAGCGCTTGGATCTGCAATGAGACCGTGGGTTGCGCCAGATCCAGCTTCTCTGCGGCCTTGGAGATGCTGCCATGTTGCACAGCCAGGCAGAACGCCCGTAGTTGGGCGAGGCGATTGTGCTGATACTGGCGTGGAGCTCGGGTCATGGCACTATTTGAATTTCCAATGGATTAAATTGGAACAATTGTCTTCTTTACATGCAAGCGAGGGGATAAGGTCATGAAAAGCCACGAATCACCGGGTAAAGCAGTGGATTCAGCCATTCGTAAAATCGCCGATGCAGGGCCCCAGGGACTGCATATCCGTGGACCCGAGGCACCGCGGCAGGCGGAGATCCTGACTCCCGAAGCGTTGGCCTTCGTGGCCGACTTGGCTCATCACTTCCACCCGCGTCTGAAGTTACTACTCAAGGCCCGCGACGCCCGCCAAGGCCGCTTCGATGCGGGCGAGTTGCCGGATTTCCGTCACGACACCAAGCAGATCCGTGAGTCCGATTGGCACGTGGGAGAGATCCCCGCCGACCTCATGGACCGGCGCGTGGAGATCACCGGTCCCACGGAACGCAAGATGGTGATCAATGCCCTGAACTCCGGTGCACGAGTGTTCATGGCGGACTTCGAAGATTCCCTGGCTCCCACCTGGCAGAACGTGGTGGAAGGCCAAGCGAACTTGAAAGATGCAGTGCGCGGCACCATCAGCTTCAGTTCACCGGAAGGCAAACGATACAAGCTCAACGATAAACCCGCGGTGCTGGTGGTGCGCCCCCGTGGCTGGCACCTGCTCGAGAAGCACGTGCTTCTGGACGGCGAGCCCGTGCCGGCCGCCATCTTCGACTTCGGTCTCTATTTCTTCCACAACGCCACGGCGCTGAAAGAGCGAGGCACCGGTCCTTATTACTACCTGCCCAAGATGGAGTCTTCCGAAGAGGCTGTTCTCTGGGAAGATGTGATCACCCGCGCTGAAGCCACCCTGGATATCCCCTTCGGCACTGTCAAGGTCACGGTGCTCATCGAGACCCTGCCGGCGGCCTTCGAGATGGATGAGATCCTCTACGCCCTGAAGGCGCACATCGTGGGTCTCAACTGCGGCCGTTGGGACTACATCTTCAGCTTCATCAAGAAACTGCATGCGCGCAAGGAACGGGTGTTCCCGGAGCGTGGTCTCGTGACCATGACCGCGCCCTGCATGCGAGCCTATTCACAGCTGCTCATCAAGACCTGCCACCGTCGCGGCGCCTTCGCCATGGGCGGCATGGCGGCGCAGATCCCCATCAAGAACGACGACGCTGCCAACCAGGCGGCCCTGGCCAAGGTTCGCGCCGACAAGGAACGCGAAGCAGGGGACGGCCATGACGGCACCTGGGTCGCTCACCCGGCCTTGGTGCCCATCGCCATGGAGATCTTCGACAAGCATCTCAAGGGCAAGAACCAGTTGGAGAAGCGCCGCGAGGACGTGCAGGTCAGTGCTGAACAGATGCTGCTGGTGCCGGAAGGTGGCATCAGCCTGAAGGGCGTCGAGAACAATGTGGAGGTCTCGATCCTCTATATGGCGGCCTGGCTCGCCGGCAACGGCTGCGTGCCCATCCATAATCTCATGGAGGATGCGGCGACCGCCGAGATCGCCCGCACTCAGCTCTGGCAATGGGCGCACCGCAAGGACACGCGTCTCGACGATGACTCGCCCCTGGACAAGAAACGCATCGACGCTGTGCTCGATCAAGAGAGCGCGCGTCTCACCCAAGCCGCGGCTCCCTCACAGCAGGCGCATGTGCGTCGTGCCGCGGAGCTGGTGCGCGATCTGATTCAAGTGGAGCGGCTGGAGCCGTTCCTCACCACCGTCGCCTATAAAGATCTGGAATAAACAAGGAGAGACATCATGGCCGGCCCCACCCTCAAGACTGCTGCTCAACTCGAACAGGAATGGCGCGATAACCCGCGCTGGAAGGGTGTGGAGCGCGGCTACAGTGCCGCCGATGTGGTGAAGCTGCGGGGCAGCCTCCCCATCGAGCACAGCCTCGCGCGTCACGGTGCTGAGCGCCTGTGGCGGCTCTTGCACACGGAAGACTTCGTGAATGCCCTGGGCGCCCTCACCGGCAACCAGGCCATGCAACAGGTCAAGGCTGGCCTCAAGGCCATCTACTGCTCCGGTTGGCAGGTGGCGGCGGATTCCAACACCGCCGGCCAGATGTACCCGGACCAATCCCTGTATCCGGCGGATGCGGTGCCAGCCCTGGTGCGGCGTATCAACAACTCCTTCCAGCGTCTAGATCAGATCCTCACCTCCGAAGGCGTGGAACATGAAGACGTCTACGCGCCCATCGTCGCGGATGCAGAGGCAGGTTTCGGCGGCGTGCTGAACGCCTTCGAACTCATGAAGGGCATGATCGAGGCGGGCGCCGCCGGTGTGCACTTCGAGGACCAACTGGCATCCGCCAAGAAATGCGGCCACATGGGCGGGAAGGTGCTGGTGCCGACCCAGGAAGCCGTCGCCAAGCTCACGGCAGCGCGTCTCGCCGCCGACGTCCTGGACGTGCCCACCCTGATCGTGGCGCGTACCGATGCGGATGCGGCGAACCTGCTCACTTCCGATGTGGACCCCCGTGACCAGGAGTTCGTCACCGGCAAGCGCACGGTGGAAGGTTTCTTCGAGGTGAAGGCGGGGCTGGATCAGGCCATCGCCCGTGGCATGGCTTACGCGCCCTATGCTGATCTGGTCTGGTGCGAGACCTCCAAGCCCGAACTGGCCCAGGCCAAACGCTTCGCGGAAGCGGTGCATAAGGCCCACCCAGGGAAGCTCTTGGCCTATAACTGCTCGCCATCATTCAACTGGAAGAAGCACCTGGACGACGCCACCATCGCCAAGTTCCAGCGCGAGCTGGGAGCCATGGGCTACAAGTTCCAGTTCATCACCCTGGCAGGGTTCCATTCCCTCAACCATGGCATGTTCGCCCTGGCCAACGACTACAAGGCCCGGCAGATGGCGGCCTACGTGGAGTTGCAACAGGCGGAGTTCGCCGCGGAAGAGCAGGGCTACAGCGCTACCCGTCACCAGCGGGAAGTGGGAACCGGCTATTTCGACGCCGTGACCCAGGCCATCGCCAATGGACAATCCTCGCTGGCCGCTTTGACCGGTTCGACCGAAGAGGCGCAATTCAAGGCTGCAGGTTAAAGAGCCTTCTTTGCGTGGGGAGCGGGTGCAAGGATGCACCCGGCCAAAAAATGAGCGGCGATGGATAGCTTTGCGGCAAGTCCGGGCATGTACCGGCCTTGCCGATGCCGAGTGAACGCCAGGGAACGCGTCCGCGTTATATCGGCAGTCTTTGTCATAAAGCGGTGTTAAAATCGCCGCACGCGCTTTCGCGTGCCGGCTCGACCCGCGACACCCATGAAATTCGACAAGATCAAGCCGCCCACCAGCGGCGAAACCATCCGCACCAACCCGGATTCCAGCATCACCGTTCCCGACCAGCCCATCATCCCCTTCATCGAGGGTGACGGCATCGGCATCGACATCACCCCGGTGATGAAGAAGGTGGTGGACGCGGCGGTGCATAAATCCTACGGCAACAAACGCCGTATCGAATGGATGGAGGTCTATGCCGGCGAGAAAGCTCTGAAGCTCTACGGCCCGGATAACTTCCTCCCGGACGAGACTCTCCTGGCGCTGCGCGAGTACGTAGTCTCCATCAAGGGCCCCCTGGGCACGCCCACTGGCGGCGGCATCCGTTCGCTTAACGTGGCCATGCGCCAGACCATGGACCTCTACGCCTGCGTGCGCCCGATTCGTTACTTCCCGGGCGTGTCCACGCCGCTCAAGGATTCGGAGCTCACGGATATGGTGGTGTTCCGCGAGAACACGGAGGACATCTACGCGGGCATTGAGTGGGCTGCAGGCACACCCGAGGTCCACAAGATCATCAATTACATGCAGTACGAGATGGGCGTGACGGGCATCCGTTTCCCGTCCAGTTCCGGCATCGGCATCAAACCCGTGTCGAAAGAAGGCTCGCAGCGTCTGGTGCGCAAGGCCATCCGCTATGCCATCGACACCGACCGAACCTCGGTGACCCTGGTGCATAAGGGCAACATCATGAAGTTCACGGAGGGCGCCTTCTGCAAATGGGGCTACCTCGTGGCCAAGGAAGAGTTCGGCGCCGTGGACATCGACGGCGGCCCCTGGTGCAGCTTCAAGAGCCCCAAGACCGGCAACGAGATCGTGGTCAAGGACGTGATCGCAGATAACTTCCTGCAGCAGATCCTGATGCGGCCGGAAGACTATGACGTGATCGCCACCCTTAACCTGAACGGCGACTACATCTCCGACGCCCTGGCAGCCCAGGTGGGTGGCATCGGCATCGCACCTGGCGGCAACATCGGTGACGGTTTCGCGGTGTTCGAGGCCACCCACGGTACGGCTCCCGGCTTCGCCGGCAAGGACCGCGTCAACCCGGGTTCCCTGATCCTGTCCGCGGAGATGATGCTGCGTTATCTCGGCTGGACCGAGGCGGCGGATCGCATCATCAATGGCATGGGCCGCACCATCGCCGCCAAGATCATGACCTATGACCTGGCACGCCTGCGTGAAGCCATCCGCGTGCCCAAGCGCGAGATCGCCGGCCGCAAGAACGTCGAGGAGAAGATGCAAAGCTTGATCCCCGGCGCTGAACTGGTCGGCACCTCGGGCTTCGGCGATGCCATCATCGAGCACATGGACTGAGGCTGCGGATGTTAAGCTGTAACGCGAACCGCGGCAGAGCGGCATCAAGGGGTAAGGGATGATCGGCGTCCTACTGGTGGATGACCACAAGTTGATCCGGACCGGCATCAAACTGATGCTGGAAAAGACCACGGACATCCGCGTGCTGGGCGAAGCCTCGTCCGGCGAAGAAGCGGTGGAGCAGGCCCGCGCCCTCAAGCCCCAGGTGATCCTCATGGATGTGTCCATGCCCGGCATCGGCGGCCTGGAAGCCACCCGCAAACTGGCCATGAGCCTGCCGGACGCCAAGGTCATCGTGCTCTCGGCCCAGACCGCCGAACCTTTCCCGATGCGACTCATGGAAGCCGGCGCCTCCGGATACCTCACCAAGGATTCCGCCGAGGAAGAGATCATCACCGCCATCCGCCGGGTCAATGCCGGTGAGCGTTATATCGCTGCCGAGATCGCCCGCTCGCTGGCTCTGCAGGCGGTGAACCGCAACAGCAACGCCGGCGGTTCCCCTTTCGACCAACTCTCGGCCCGCGAGATGCAAGTCATGATCATGGCCACCGGCGGCCATTCGGTGCAGGATATCTCCGACAAGCTTCACCTGAGCCCCAAGACCGTCAGCACCTACCGTTCCCGGCTGTTCGAGAAGCTCGGCGTCGGCAACGACGTGGAGCTGATGCGCCTGGCCCTGCGTTATGGCGTGATCGAAGAGAAGACCAGCGGCGGCCCTGGCGTATCCTGACCAGGGCACTGCATACTCTTGGGGAGTGCTCACCGGCTCCTGCCCATGAAATCCCAAACTGTCTTCGACATCGATTGCACGCTCTGCCCGCGTCTCGCCGGCTTCCTGAAAGAGGTCCGCGCCGAGCGTCCGGATTATTACGCCCGGCCCGTGCCGCCCTTCGGCGATCCCAAGGCGCGGCTGATCGTGGTAGGGCTGGCTCCAGGCATGCATGGCGCCAACCGCACCGGCCGGCCCTTCACCGGCGACTATGCCGGCGTGCTCTTGTACGCGACGCTGCACAAGTTCGGCTTCGCCAACCAGGCGGAAGGAGCCTCGCTGGACGATGGCCTGAAGCTCAAGGATTGCCGCATCACCAACGCAGTGAAATGCCTGCCGCCCGCCAATAAGCCTGAGCCCGATGAGATCAAACGCTGCAACCGATATATAGGTGCAGAGCTGCAGGCCAGCAAGGAAGGCACGGTACTCCTGGCTCTGGGGCTGATAGCCCATAACGCCGTGCTCAAATCCTTCGGGCTCAAGGCTTCCGCCTTCCGCTTCGCCCATGGAGCCGAGCATGAGATGCCAGGAGGACGTGTGCTCCTGGATTCCTACCACTGCAGCCGTTACAACACCAACACTCGCCGCCTCACCACGCCCATGTTCGAGAAGGTGGTAGGGCGGGCCCGGAAGCTCGTGGAGAGGTAGAGATGGATTCACCGGCCTTCGATAGCGCCCGTTTCCTGGAGACCGTCACCGGTGCTCCGGGCGTGTACCGCATGTTGGGCGCCAGCGGCGAGATACTCTACGTCGGCAAAGCACGCAACCTCAAGAAACGCCTGGCCACGTACTTCCGCGCCAGCGAGGCCAACCCCAAGACCCTGGTGATGCGTAACCAGATAGCGGATGTGCAGGTCACGGTGACCCACACCGAGACTGAAGCGCTGCTGCTGGAGAACAACCTAATCAAGGAATACAGGCCGCGCTACAACGTGGTGCTGCGGGACGACAAGACCTATCCCTACATCCGTCTGGACCAAGCCGAGTTCCCGCGTCTGATGCTGTACCGCGGACGGCGCAAGGAAGGCGGGCGCTACTTCGGCCCGTATCCCAGCGCCTATTCGGCGCGGGAGACAGTGGTGTTGCTGCAGAAGCTCTTCCAGCTGCGCCAGTGCAACGACACCTTCTTTAAGAACCGCAGCCGGCCCTGCCTGCAATACCAGATCAAGCGCTGCACCGCTCCCTGCGTAGGTCTCATCAGCCAGGAGGATTACGCCAAGGACAGCGACAACGCCGTGCTGTTCCTGCAGGGCAAGACCGATGAAGTGATGGACGCGATGGTGAAGCGCATGGAGACGGCTTCGGAGCGCACCGACTATGAGTTAGCAGCGCGTTACCGGGATCAGATCCAAAGCCTGCGGCGCACCGCCGAACACCAATATGTGTCCGGCGAAAGCGGCGACTACGACGTGGTTGCAGCTGCCCAACGTGCCGGCGCCGCCTGCGTCACGGTGATGTTCGTGCGCGCCGGCAGGCAATTGGGCAATCAGGTATTCCACCCACGGGTGAGCGGCGAGGAGACCAGTGCGGAGCTCTTGAGCGCTTTCCTGCCCCAGTACTATCTGGGCCGTGAGGTACCGGCAGACATCGTGCTGGCAGAGCCTATCGAAGACGCTGACATGGTGGCTACCGCACTGACAGCCCAATCCGGCCATGTAGTAGAAGTGCGGGATTCAGTACGAGGTGAGCGTCGCCGTCTCGTGGACATGGCCAAGGTCAACGCCGAGCAAGCCTTGGCACTCAGGCTCGCCATGGATGCAGGCATGCGCAAGCGCTTCGAGACTCTGCAGGAGGTTCTGGAGCTGGAGCGCATGCCGGAGCGCCTCGAGTGCTTCGACATCAGCCACACCATGGGCGAGGGCACTGTGGCCTCCTGCGTGATCTTCGACACCGAAGGGGCCCGCAAGTCCGACTATCGGCGCTTCAACATCGAGGGCATCGAGGGCGGCGACGACTATGGCGCCATGCGCCAGGCCCTGACGCGACGCTACACGCGTCTCAAGAAAGGCGAGGGGCTGGTGCCGGATATACTGCTCATAGACGGCGGCAAGGGCCAGCTGCGTGAAGCGGAGAAGGTCCTGGAGGACCTACAGGTGGAGGGCGTGATCCTGGTAGGCGTGGCCAAGGGCCCAACCCGCCGGCCCGGCATGGAACAGCTTTTCTTGTCCAGCAAGGAAGCGCCGCTTATACTGCCTCCGGACTCGCCGGCTCTGCATCTAATCCAGCAGATCCGCGACGAGGCACACCGTTTCGCCATCACGGGACACCGGCAGCGGCGGGCCAAGGCCCGCAACACCTCACCCCTGGAAGAATTGCCGGGGTTGGGGCCGAAACGCCGCCAGGCACTGTTGAAGCATTTCGGTGGCTTGCAGGGGATCACGCGCGCCGGTGTAGAAGACCTGGTCAGCGTCCCCGGTGTGAGCCGCGAACTGGCGAAGCGCATCTACGGTCTGTTCCACGCCGAAGAGTGAGCCATGGGCGTCATCCTCAACTGGCCGAACATACTCACCCTTGCGCGCATCGCCATGATCCCGGTGGTGGTGCTGGTGTTCTTCCTGCCTTATAGCTGGTCACCGCCGGTCACCTGCCTCATCTTCGGTCTCGCAGGTATCACTGACTGGCTCGACGGCTATCTGGCACGCCGCTTCAACGAGAGCTCCGCCTTCGGCAAGTTCCTGGATCCGGTGGCGGACAAGCTCATGGTCACCACCGCGCTGCTGTTGCTGTTGTCCTATGACCCGCGCCTCTGGCTGACTCTCGCAGTGATCGTGATCGTGGGTCGCGAGATCACCATCTCTGCGCTGCGTGAATGGATGGCGGAGATGGGTCGGCCGCAGAACGTAGCGGTTTCCTACATTGGCAAGGTGAAGACCACGGCGCAGATGCTGGCCATTGGCCTGATGCTGTTCCAATACCCCTTGGGGCCGGTGGATATCTATGGTCTGGGGATGGGGATGCTCGTCTTGGCAGCGGGGCTCACCCTCTGGTCCATGTTCATCTACCTCCTGGCAGCCTGGCCGGAACTCAAGAAGGGCTGATTTTTGCCTTGACACCCCCCGCCATGGCCCTAGAATAGGCGGCCTTAATGCGGGAATAGCTCAGTTGGTAGAGCGCAACCTTGCCAAGGTTGAGGTCGCGAGTTCGAGCCTCGTTTCCCGCTCCAATCCTTAGTCCTCGGCGGCCGCCCCCGGGGTCTTTCAGACCTCGGAGCCAACCATGAGGTTGGTTCCCCAGGGCGGCACGATCCACGCTAGAACCCCGGTTTTACCCGCATATATGGTAGATTCCGGCGTCCTTACGGTTTCCAGGTGGGCTAGGTGGCAGAATGGTCATGCAGCGGCCTGCAAAGCCGCGTACGCCGGTTCGATTCCGACCCTAGCCTCCAATTATCGCTATATAGTCCCGAACCCAGGTCCCGGCTCTCGCGGTGTCCTGGCACGCCTGTCCCTGCCCGGGTGGCGGAATTGGTAGACGCAAGGGACTTAAAATCCCTCGACTGGAAACGGTCGTGCCGGTTCGAGTCCGGCCCTGGGCACCATCCATGAACAGTGAATTCGAAGCACAAGGGATCGGCCTCTGGCGGGGCGACCGACACCTCTGCCAGGGCCTGTCTTTCAGATTGGGAGCTGGTGAATTCCTGCAGCTCAGCGGACCCAATGGCGCCGGTAAGACCAGCCTGTTGAGGACCCTTGCCGGCATCGGCCGTCTGGATGAGGGGCAGGTCCTTTGGATGGGGCAAAGCACCCGAACTGTCCCGGCTTTCCGAGAAGCGCTGATCTACGTCGGCCATCACAACGGCCTTAAAGCGCATCTCACTCCAACAGAAAATTACCTTTTTTATCAATCTATTGCACATCAATCTTCAGAAATTACAGCGAAGGCAGCCTTGGAGCGTTGTGGCATCGCAGCGTTGAAAGACCGGCCGGTTGCGCTGCTTTCCATGGGGCAGAAACGCCGCGCTACCCTGGCGCGCCTCCTGGCCCTGAAGGCCCGGCTCTGGCTCCTGGATGAACCCCTGGCCAGCCTGGACCAGGACGGCATTGAAATGGTGGCGGGTCTCCTTAAAGAACACATCGCCGCCGGTGGCATGGGGATCCTGGTCACCCATCAGCCTCTCAGCATCCCCGGGGTCACAGTGCGGCGCCTCGAGATGGGGGAGGCGGCGTGAGCCGGGCTCTATCAGCCATCGTCGGCCGGGACCTCAGACTGGCGTATCGCCACCGGGGCGAACTCGCGACGCCGGTCATTTTCTTCGTCATGGTGGCCAGCCTGTTCCCCTTAGGCCTCTCGCCGCGGCCAGAACTCCTTAGCAGCATCGCCGCAGGAGTAGTGTGGGTAGCCGCTTTGTTGGCAGGACTTATCGGGCAACAGACATTATTCAAGAGCGACTTCGAAGACGGCAGCCTGGAGCAGTTGCTGCTCGGTCCCTTGCCCCTGGAAGCAGTCGTGCTCATGCGAGTCACCACCCACTGGCTCACCACTGGATTGCCCATCGTGATCTTGTCGCCCCTGATGGGGCTTTTGATGGCATATCCCAGTGAGGCTATGGGCACGCTGATCCTGAGCCTGACGCTGGGCACTGCGGTACTGAGTCTGTTGGGCGCAGTGGGTGCCGCGCTCACGGTGGGTCTGCGTCAGGGCGGCATGCTGATGCCAGTGCTGACCCTGCCTCTGGCGGTACCGGTGTTAATCTTCGGAGCTCAAGCCGCAGCCCAAGCGGCCCACGGTGAAGATCCCGCCGGCGCCTTGTATCTATTGGCTGCCATGTTGGTGCTCGGCATCACCCTCGCGCCCTTCGCCATCGCCGCCGCATTGCGTGTGAGTCTGGAGTCGTGATGGATAAGCACAGCTGGGCCTGGATCCACCGTTTCGCATCGCCGCCTTATCTATATAGGGTGGCAGGCTTACTGACGCCATGGTTCGCTTGGAGCTCACTCTTGCTCATGGCCATAGGTCTCTATGGCGGCCTGTGGACTTCACCACCGGATTATCAGCAGGGCGATGGCTTCCGCATCATCTATATACATGTGCCAAGCGCCTATCTTTCCATGATGTGCTACGGCTTGGTAGCTGCAGCCTCCGCCATAGGTCTGATCTGGCGTCTGAAGCTTGCCCATGCCGTGGCCACTGCTGCGGCGCCCATCGGTGCTTCATTCACGTTCCTGGCACTGGTCACCGGTTCCCTCTGGGGCAAACCCATGTGGGGGACTTATTGGGTCTGGGACGCGCGCCTGACTTCAGAACTGATCCTGTTGTTTCTGTACTTCGGCTTCATCGCCTTGGGCCGAGCCTACGAAGACTTCCGCAGCGGCGATCGCGCGGCCGCGGTGCTGGCGCTGGTGGGTGTGGTGAACCTGCCCATCATCCATTATTCGGTGGTTTGGTGGAGTTCCCTGCATCAGGGGTCCACTCGTTTCTTCGGCACGGATGCGGAGATCGCCACCAGCATGCTCATCCCCCTGTTGCTGATGCTCGTGGGGTTCACCTGCCTATTCGCCGCCTGCCTGCTGAAACGCATACAGGTTGAGATACTGGAACGGGAGCGCAATGCGGCCTGGATCGCGGAAGTACTGACATGAAGTCCCTGCACGAATTCCTGACCATGGGCGGCTACGCGGCATACGTGTGGCCTGCCTACGCGATCGCGGTCATCGTGGTAGCGGTGAATGCCGTCGCCCCGAGTCTGCGTCTGAGAAAGCTCAAGGCCGAGATCAAGGCGCGTGGAGCCGCTAAATGACTCCGGCTCGTCGTCGTCGCTTGTTCATAGTCCTGGTGGTACTTGTCGGCGTCGGCGTGGCTGCCGCCTTAGGGCTAACCGCATTCCGCAAGAACATCCTTTATTACTACACACCTAGCCAAGTGGCGGCGGGTGCGGCTCAGCCCGGCCGACCGTTCCGCATGGGCGGCCTCGTGGCCATGGGCAGCGTACAGCGTGTGCCGGGCACCATGACCGTTCACTTCACCCTCACTGACATGCAGAAGTCCGTGCCCATCACTTACACGGGCATCCTGCCGGACCTGTTCCGAGAGGGGCAGGGCATCGTGGTGCACGGCAGCCTCGATGGCAACGGCGACCTGATCGCGGACGAAGTGCTGGCCAAGCATGACGAGAAGTACATGCCCCCTGAAGTGGCCGCCGCCATCAAGAAAGCCAAAGAGCAGCAAGACGCTAGCGGAAAGGCGACGAACCCATGATCCCCGAGCTCGGTCATCTAGCACTCATGCTGGCCTTGTGCCTGGCCGCAGCCCAGGCCTGGTTCGGCATCGTCGGCGGCCAGCGCGGCGACGCGGTATGGATGTCGGTGATACGTCCCGTCGCCACCCTGCAAGCCCTATTCGTGCTTTCGGCCTTCGTCGCTCTCGCTTACAGCTTCTTGGTCAGTGATTTCTCGGTGCAATACGTGGCGGAGAACTCCAACGTCTTGCTGCCCTGGCCTTACAAGATCACGGCCGTGTGGGGCGCACACGAGGGCTCCCTGCTGCTGTGGGTGTCGGTGCTTGGAATCTGGACCCTGGCGGTCACATGGCTGAGCCGGCATCTACCCCAGGAGTTCGCGGCGCGGGTCTTGGGTGTGTTGGGGCTCATCAGCCTGGGTTTCTATCTCTTCATGCTCACCACTTCCGATCCCTTCACGCGCCTGTTGCCGGCGGCGGAGCAGGGCAGGGATCTGAATCCTATCCTGCAAGACCCGGCCATGGCCATCCATCCGCCCATGCTATACACGGGCTACGTGGGATTCTCTGTGGCCTTCGCTTTCGCCGTGGCGGCCTTGTTGGGCGGCCGTATGGATGCGGTATGGGCGCGTTGGTCCCGGCCCTGGACCCTCACGGCATGGCTGTTCCTCACCTTCGGCATCACCCTCGGCAGCTGGTGGTCCTATTACGTGCTGGGCTGGGGCGGCTGGTGGTTCTGGGATCCGGTCGAGAACGCATCGTTCATGCCCTGGCTGGTGGGCACCGCCCTGGTGCACTCCCTGGCCGTCACCGAGAAGCGCGGCGCCTTCAAGAACTGGACGGTGCTGCTCGCCATCGCCACTTTCTCCTTGAGCCTGCTCGGCACATTCCTGGTGCGCTCTGGTGTGCTCATCTCCGTGCATTCCTTCGCCAGTGACCCCAAGCGCGGCATCTTCATACTGGCCATGATCGGCGTGTTCGTGGGTGCAGCTCTGACCCTGTACGCATGGCGAGCACCGACCCTGGCCCGCGGCGGCGGCTTCCAACCTTTCTCCCGCGAGACCCTGCTACTGCTCAACAACATCTTCCTGGTGGTGGCAGCCGCTTCCGTGCTACTGGGCACCCTGTATCCCTTGTTCATGGATGCCTTCGGTCTGGGGCAGTTGTCGGTAGGCCCGCCGTATTTCAACGCGGTGTTCATCCCGGTGATGGCGCCATTCTTCATCCTCATCGGCATCGGCCCTTATGTACGCTGGAAACACGGTGACCCCAAGACCACGGCACGGACCCTGCGCATCGCGGCTGTCGTCGCATTGCTCGCGGGTATCCTGTCACTGACCTTCATACACGCCGCCGGGTTCCTGGGGCTCGCCGCCGGTGTACTTCTGGCCATCTGGACTGGCGCCAGCGCATTCATCGAGCCCCTCACACGTCTGCGCCAGCGCATGCAGGGCCGCAACGTGAGCTTCGCCCGCGCGACCTTAGGCATGTGTGTGGCCCACTTCGGCGCAGCACTCCTGGTGCTCGGCATCACGGTCACCAGCGTGCTGGGAGTCGAACAAGATGTGGTGATGAGACCCGGCGACAGCATCACCGTCGCCGGCTACGACTTCCATTTCGACGGCGTGCACGGCGTGCAGGGCCCGAACTACACCGCCACCCAGGGTGTGTTCCAGGTAAGCAAGGATGGTGCACCGATCGCCACCCTACGGCCCGAGAAGCGCGAGTTCGCGAGCGTGGGCAACGAGACCACTGAAGCCGCCATCGAGCCCGGGCTTTTCCGCGATCTCTATCTCGCCCTGGGCAATTCCCTGGACAAGGGCGCTTGGAGCCTGCGAGTCCAGTACAAACCCCTGGTGAGGTTCATCTGGCTGGGCGGTATCTTCATGATGCTGGGCGGTCTCCTGGCCGCGAGCGACAAACGCTACCGTCGCAGTCGTGAAGCCGAAGGCACCGACCCTGCAACGGTGGAGCAGGTATGAACATCCGTAACTCCATGCCTTTCATCATCCCTGGCCTCGTGCTGCTGTTCCTGATCGGGCTTTTCGCCCGCGGTCTCTTCCTGGACCCCACCAAGGTGCAGTCGCCGCTCATCGGCAAGACGGTGCCCACATTCTCGTTACCGGGACTTTATGACCCAACCAAGAAGCTGGACCAGAACCTGCTGACGGGTCAGGTGAGCTTGTTCAACGTGTGGGGCGCCTGGTGTGTCGCCTGCCAGGATGAGCACCCGGTGTTGGTGGCTTTCGCCAAGACCAAGTTGTTGCCTATCTATGGCCTCGACTATCACGACGATCGCCAGGCGGCACTAGCCATGCTCGATAAGGGCGGCGATCCCTATACGGCCATCTTCGACGATGCCAGCGGCGACGTGGCCATCGACTGGGGCGTGTATGGCGCACCCGAGACCTTCCTCGTGGACAAGCACGGTGTTATCCGCGATAAGCTCATCGGACCCGTAACCCAGGGCATCCTCGACACGCAGCTGATCCCGGAGATCCGCAAGCTCCAGGCAGAAGCGCCGTGAAATGGCTGCTTTCTGTGTTATCCCTATTGCTGATGGCGGGTCATGCTTACGCTATCGACAGTCAGCCGTCGTTCCCAGACCCCACTCTGCAAGCACGTTACGAGACTCTTACCCATGAGTTGCGCTGCCTGGTATGCCAGGACGAGACCGTGGCGGATTCAAATGCTGATCTAGCCGCAGACTTCCGCCGCCAGATCCATGACATGGTGGCGGCAGGTAAGACCGATGCGGAGATCAAGGCCTACATGGTCGGCCGCTACGGTAACTTCGTCTTGTACAAGCCGCCGGTGCAACCCAATACGGCTTTGTTGTGGGCTGGACCATTCCTTCTGCTCTTGATCGCCATCGGCATCGTGTTCCTGGTGGTGCGGCGCCGTGCTAGCCAGCCGGAAGAGGGTGCGGAGTCATGATGTTCTTCATCGCTGCCGCCCTCATGCTCTTGCTCACAGTCGCTGCTGTAGTGCTGCCACTATGGCGCGCGCGGGTACCTGAGCGTGCCGGCAGCGTCGCCGCAAACCGCGAGGTACATGCGGCGCGGCTAAAGGAACTCGAAGAGGACCTGGCTAACGGCCGCCTCTCGCCGTTCGATCATGCAGCCGCACGCCGCGATCTGGAGAGGGACCTGTCTGCAGGCCCAGATCACGACGCGACGTTGCTTGCCACTCAGCCGCGCAAAGTCACGGCACTCGTCGCCGCGCTGCTATTGATCGTCACCGGATCGGTCTTGTACGGGTTCTATGGGAACTGGCGCGTGGGCTCCGAAGGCGTGCAGGCCGCATCGACCCAGGCAGTGCTGGATATGGTGGCGGCCCTGGACAAGCGCCTGCATTCGCCTGCCGGCCAGGGTGACCTGCAGGGCTGGGATATGCTGGGGCATTCCTACATGATCATGGGCCGTTATCCGGATGCAATGCAGGCTTTCGCCCAGGCCCGCCGGCTCACGGACGATTCCAACCCGCAAGAACTGGCGAGTTACGCCGAAGCCCTGACGCTGTCCCATCCCGATGATTCCAGCGTGTTCATGACCCAGGCCATGCCGCTGTTCGAAAAGACGCTGACTCTGGATCCGCATAACAGCCAGGCTCTCTGGTACGGCGGCCTGGGCGCCCTGAAACGCGGCGACAAGAGCCTCGCCTTGCAGCGTTGGAATGCGATCCTCGCCCAGGATCCGCCGGCGGATTACCGCCAGTACATCGTGAACGCCATCACCCAGGTAGGCGGCACGCCTGCGGTCGCCGTGGCTGCGGTCTCCATCAAGGTGCATGTGAGCATGGCATCGGCGATGACGGCGTCCGTTACGCCGGATGAGACCGTGTTCGTCTACGTGCAGCCCAAGGACGGTGCCGGCGGACCACCCTTGGCCGCGAAACGCCTGCAGGTGAAGGATCTGCCGGTGGACCTCAGCCTCGGCGACCAGGATGCAGTGATGCCGGGCCGGGTCATCTCGAGCTATGGCGCAGTGACGATCACTGCGCGGATATCGAAGAGTGGCACCGTGGCACCCCAGCCGGGCGATATCTCGGGCAGGGCAGAATGGTCGAAGGCAGCGGACAAGCCCGTCACGATCGTCATAAGCAAGATATTGAAGTGATTCTCAAGGCCCGGTGCTGGCCGACGGAGCCGTCGTTTCACTGAGCCCCAAGACTTTGAGGCCCTGATCGAACACCACGTCCACTGGGATCGCATCCTTGGACAGGTGGTCCAAGTCCGTGTGCAACTGCGGCTCGATCACGCCTTGGCCATCGGTCATCTTCTTCGCGGCAGCATAGTCGCCATCGCCCTGGATGGTGAGCAGTTTGGCCGAGAGAGCTTTCACCGCTTCGCGCATCTTGGCGGCGTCCACCCGGTACTTGCCGGTGACCGGGTCGCGGCTGAAGGCGCCCATCTGGCTGAAGAAGTTGAAACGCACCATGTTGGCCTTGCCATGTGCGTCGCTAGCGCCGAAGCGTACCGAGCGGAAGATGCCCGCCAGGAAGGTCACGTAGTTATCCATGAGCTTGGACTGGTCCAGCTCACCTTTGTCCGCCAGCCATTCCACCAGGAACAAGCCCAGCACGTCCGCCTTGCCTTCCTCGAAGCTGGAGGCGTAGTCCTTGAGCGCCAGGCGTACAGTGCCTTTCTTGTTGACGGTGTTCTTTATGCCTAGGCCATGGGCCACTTCGTGGAACATGGTGTTCTGGAAGAAGGCATCGAAGGTCACGTGCTGCACTTGGTCCGGCGCGATCAACTCCCTGGCGATGGGCAACATGATCTTGTCGAACTTGGCGTGGATCACGTTCTCCATCTGGAAGCGGCGCGTGCCTTTCCGCAACTGCACCTGTTCATCGTTGGGCAGGTCGTCGGCGATGGTCTTGGCGCCGGTATTGGCATCACCGGCGTAGTAGATGGCGTTATAGGCGCCCAGGTCCGAGTCGCTGCCGGGCGCTTCCTTCTTGTATTTCGGCGGGACCGGCAGGTCTTTCTGCAGCATGGGCAGGAATTGGGCAAAGCGCTTCAGCTTCACAGACCAATCCTGGTCCTTGAGCAGCACGAAGCCCTCGTAAGACGCCTTGTAGCCGAACAAGCCATCCTGATAGGTCTCGATGGGACCGATGATCACGTCCACCGGGTTGTCCTGCACGTCCAGCCACGCGAAGTCGCTTTGCTGGTACTGATCCGTGATCAATGACTGGGCGCGCAGCGACAGGAACTTCTTGAAAGCGGAGTTCGAAGACAGGGCTGACGCCTGGTTCAGCAAATCAGAAGCGCGCGCCAGATCATCCTGATAAGCCTCGTGGTAAGGCAACACGATCAGCGCGCCCTTAGGGTCACGGCGCAGCAAGGTGTATAGCGAGTCTTTGCCCGGCAGTGTGGCCTTGTTGAACTCAGCGACCGTCATATCCGCCGGATAGAAGTTTGCTCCCAGCGGTTTCTTGCCGATGCCGGCCACGAAGGGGTGGTCAGCGTTGAGCCGGTCCCAGGGGCCGTAGTTGTATTCCACCAGGGTGCGGGTGGCGGGATCCTTGATGCTCGAGAGCAAGGCCTGTTTATCGCCGTAGGCCTGTTGCCAGAAGATGTCATCCATCACCTGGCCCGCATCGATGAGGTCCACCAACATGGTCTTCTGTTTGGCATCGAAGCCCGTGAGGTCGGCTGTGAGCTGCACCTCCGCATAGTCCGAGAGATGCTGGGAAGCGTAAGAGGGTGCGGCTTTGGCAGTGGCCGGAGCAGGGGCCACGGCTGTCGTCGCCACCGGAGTCGCCGGTGCTTGGTCTTTCCCGCAGCCGGCGCACATCGCCAGTACTCCGAGGGACAATATGAGCCGTCGACCAGACATGGACATCACGAAGACTCCGCGATCGGACCTATTAAGGGTCAATTAACGTCTAAAGGGGGGGAAGAGCCGACAGGCGGCCCATGAGGCAGATCATTACCTTCCCTCCGTAGCCGCACAGATCGCTCCCCCTGAAGGAGCGCCCTGCGCCATTCCTTATAGCCTAGAGATGGGTATCCAGATAGTGCTCAAGTGAGTTATAGCTGCCCGGCTCGAAATCCGTGAATTGGACGCCGATACGGAACTCGTCCTGCCCGCCCTGCCTGACCGACATCACCCGGCCGAACAGGCCCAGCTTGGACTGGTTCTCCGGCATGTCCGGCAGGCTGACCCTTACCCGGATGGGCACGTCGTGGGCGGCCTTGGTCTCCAGGCCATGGGGGCTGATCCGGTCCATGGTGGGCTGGTCACAGAGGATCTGCAGCCCGGTCAGGGAGATATTGGCGGCTATGCCCGGGAAGCTGCTGCCGTCCTCACAGAGGATACGGATCGAGTGCTCGGTCTCGATACGGTCGAAAGTTCGTTTTTCTTCTGACATGGACCGCTCATGAGACCGCCCCTAAGCGGTTGCGGGCCCATTGTAGTGACTTGAGCCAAGGACGCACAGAGCGCGCATGGCCTTACGGATCGTCCTGATTTGAACCTGTTCGACCAGGCTCTTGGTCCAGCTATCTCCAGTCATAGCGCTCCAACCTCTCCCTGCTCAGTTTTGTCCAACGTGAGGCCATGGCAGGGTAGAAGCGAGATATCGCCTCCTGAGGGCTTATAGACCGTGAGAAGTAATTGTTCGAAATTACTTTAGAGGTATAGGTAAATTGCAATATTTATCAACGTATTGAAATGCTTATCTATAAAGTTATGGTAGGTATGTGGAACGAATCGCTGGACGGGGCATCGCCTGGGTCCAGCCAACCTAGGAGCATGTTTAAAGTAACATAATATACATTATGCGCAGTACCGGCGGATGCGGGCTCTAGCCCGCCAGGCGCGACACTCACGGATGAGATTGGGGCTTCAAGGGGTACTGACATGCCTTCGACTGCTCGCCGCCTCTCAGGGCGTTTAAATGCGTGGGACCGTCTTCCGGTATCAGCCGAGACCAAGCGCCGCTGGTCCCGCCGGCGGTCGGTTCCTACCGTGCCGGGGTTGGCGCTCAAGCTGCTGGAAGGTGACCTGGGGAAAATCAGCCCGATGTGGGCTGGCTGGACACTTAACCCGGACACCGGGGTGATGTCCGCACCGAACGGTGACACCTGGACTGCGGGCCGGTTGCAGGCGTGGACCTACGAACGGCAGCTCTTGGACTCACTCAAACGCCGCGTGATGGATCCCCTGCAGCCTCGCCTGTTCTAACCCCTTCCTGGTCGCGTTGTCGTTCTCGAGGCTGCGCAGGCGCCTCTCATGGTCCCGCACGGCCTTGATGACGAGCAAGGACGTGCCGACGAAGACGCCGGCATTGAACACCGCCATGATGACGAAGAGGTCGAGCTCGATGCTCACGGGGTGCCCTTCCAGGCGGCCGCGGCCTTCTCGATGGAGCGGCCAGCGACGTAGCCACCGATGCCGAGCTTCAGCAAGTCCCAGAGGTCCGGCGGCGTCGGCAGGTCACCCACCGGCACATGGAACATGCGCAGCACGGGGCCGATGATGAAGTTGAAGGCGATGATGGACACGAACACCATCATGGTGAGCGGTCGCCAGTTGCAGGTGAGCCAGGACTCGCTCTTCGCCTCGGCCTCGATGATCGAGGCCTGGTCGCCCAGCGCCGAGGTGTCGGCACTCAGGACAGCTAACTGAAGGCCGGCTTTCAGCCGGGCGACCAGGTTCTTGTCGGTGATCTCTTTGTTGAGTACGTCTTCGACGCCGCCGCCCAACATGCCCCATATCTTGGTGAGGATTTCCACGTTACGAGCTCCCTGTGCCGAGGCCGGCGGTGCCGACTGCGGCGATGGCGTCACCGTCGCGCGTGACGATCTGGTTATAGAGCGCGGACCCGACCGGCGGGTAACCGTTGGCTTTCAAGTCGGCCTGCACGTTGCCGGTCAAGGCCTGCACCGCGGCGTTGGCATCGGGCACCAGGGCCCCGGCCAGGTCGTTGTCGAAGTTGGAGACCGCGTTGGCCACGTACGCCCCGCCCTGGTACGCCTTGTAGGCGAGGTAGAGCGCGACCAGGATGCCGACACCCACCAGCATCCCCATCGGGGTGATGTTGATGTCCGGCACCTGCACGTTGACCTTGGGGGCTCTCACGTGATCGCACCCGCCGGCAACGGTTCCAGCGGCACGTCCGAGAGGATGCCGCCGACGTAGGCACGGGTCTCGGTCGGCGCGTTGGCCAGCCACTGATCGCCGTAGGTGTTCAAGGCCTTCACCACGTTGCCCATGCCCCAGTTGTAGCCGGCGAGCGCCATCGCCCAGGTGGCGGCGACCGAGGTCTTGGACTCGATGTAGTCCTGGATGGTGGTGAGGTACCCCGCCATCGCGGGGATCGCTTGCGACGGGTCCAGGGGGTCGATGCCGAGCTGGGCCGCCGTCGCCGGCATGAATTGCGCGATGCCGGTCGCACCGGAGCCTGAATTCACCGCGGACGGGTTGAATCGGCTCTCTTGCCAGAGCTCACGCGCGAGCAGGTCGAAGGGCACGCCCTCTTCTACGCTCGCGGCCTTGATGGTGTCAGCGTAGGGCTTGCCCACGTCCGGCAGCGGCCAGTATTCGCCCGCGTAGTCAGCCACGATGACCCCCAGTTGTTCCCTGAAGTACCAGACGACCGCGAACACCGCCACGAGGGCGGCGAGCAGCGCCTGCTGTTTGGTGAGGCGCAGAGCCATTCATCAGTTCCAGTCCTGGATCATCACGTAGAAACTCACATCGGCGGCACCTGGCGTCGCGTTGAAGCAATGCACCACGGCGGTCGTGGTCGTGACCGTCGGCACGGTGCAGACATCCTCGGCGTTGGTGACGACCGGGATCGCCGTCACCGTGACGAAAATCTTGGTGGCGCTCGTGACCGTCGGGAAGGTGATGGTGCAGACGCCGACCGCGGTGCGGGCCACGCTCCAGCCGCTCGGCAGGTTGACGCCGCTGTCGACGCAGGCGGACCCGGCGTCCTGGACATTGGCGGCATAGAAATGCCCGCTCGTGACCGCGCTCGCCGATTGAGCGGTGAACACCTCGGAGCGGATGGGCGAACCGATGGAACCCGCGCAGGGCTCGAGGATGGTGTTCTGGATGGCGTTGAGTTCGATGCAGCCGTTCTGGGCCTTCAGCTGCATGTCGTTCGTGCCGAACACGTTGAACGTCGACGTGGTGCCGCTGGACGACAACCGCATGTTTGTGGTGCCGATGTTCACCGCCATCGCCGCGTTGACCGTGGTCACACTCGCGGCACTGGTGAGGCTCAGGGTCTGCGCGTTGATGGCCCCGTACGTGGGATTGAACGGCACACCCGTCACCCCCGAGGCTGCCCTCCCCGTCTCGCAGAGGAAGAGCACTACGCCAAAGAAGAGCACACTCGCCACCAGGGTCTTGAAGGCCGACCGAAGTTGAGCCCATAGCGTCATGTTCATGCGAGCACCTCTTGCACGGTGAAGGTATTGCCGCCCACGTTGTCGAAGACCTCGAGGGCGGACTGGGTGTCCAATGCGATCGACTGGCCGGGATAGAGCCAGGTGCCGTGGGTGGCATCGGCGACCTTGCCGACGCGCGCGCCCGCCACGTTGTTACCGTTGGGGCTGCCGATCAGCACGGTGCGGCGCGCGGCGTTGATCGCGATGAGCGCGGTCACATGCGAGCCCCCGGCCGTCACCACGTCGGCGGATTCCTGCAGGCCCGAGCCACCCAAGGGGATGGTGTTCAAGGTGCCCGTCACCAGGAAGAAATCGAGGTCATCCAGCTCATCACCGATGCCGACCAGGACCTGGCCATTGCCGCCGCCGGTGAACTGGATCGCGTAGCGGACGAAGCCTGCCGGCACGCGGAACTTCACGCCCGCCGGCACGTTGGTCGCGTTGACCACCTGGCTGCCGGCCTGGTCCCACGCCTGCACGTTGACGTTGACGGCGGACTGCATGATCTGCAGCACGAGGCCCCCGTTCTGTACGGAGTTGCCGTTGGTGGAGGGGACGACGGATTCGTCAATGGTGATCATGGGGACACCTTCAGGGAACGAGCGCCACGCCGAAGAGCAAGAGGCTCCCGACGATGATCGCGACGGTGGTAGGGCTCAGGCTGCCGAAGGCACCCGCGGGAATCGTCAACGGGGCGACGACCGCGGTCGCGGGCGCCCCGCCCTGCTTCGCCGCGGCGATGTCACCGGCCGCGACGACCGCGGCGGCATCTTTGG
>DASYCJ010000039.1:0-3209 GCA_036500225.1 Gammaproteobacteria bacterium | reverse complement strand
GAAGCCGAGGTGCAGGAGGCGCGCGACAGCATGTCCGGCCCGAACGTCAACCTGATGCGCACCGTCTCCGGTGCCATCCGCGAGGACATCGGCCGCATCAAGGACACCCTCGACATCTTCGTACGCATGGGCAAGTCGGATACCGGCGAGCTCGCACCCCTGGATGAACTCATCAAGAAAGTGGGCGACACCCTCACGGTGCTCGGCCTGCCGGCGCTGAACCAGGAACTGGACGCGCAGCGTAACAACCTGAAGGACATCCTCAGCAAGAAGCAGGCGCCGGACGAGACGGCGCTCATGGAGATCGCCAGCGGCATCGTCAAGGTCGAGAGCGGCCTGGACGAGGCCATGTCGGACTTGGTGACCCCGGACGGCAGCGGCAAGAGCGGCAGTCCGAGTGCGGCTTCGGCCCAGGCCGAGATGCGCGACGTGCAGGCTGCTGTCATCCGCGAGTCCATCATCAACATGGCGCGGGTCAAGGAAGCCATCGTCGAGTTCGTGAACGATCCGAACCGGCGCGAGGGCCTGAAGCCCCTGCCGGGTCATATCCGCGAGATCCAGGCCAGCTTCCGCTTCCTGGAGATGCCGCGGGTGGTGAGCCTCCTGGCCAGCCTGCGTCAGTACATCATCAAGAAGCTCTTGGTCACCAAGGGCGCGCCGCCGAACAACGAGCTGGACCGCATGGCGGATGCCATCGTCAGCATGGAGTTCTACCTCGAGACCGTGCAGCAGGGCCGCGGCAATCCGCTGTCCATGCTGGACAACGCCGAGGCCTGCGTCATGGCGCTGGGCTTCCCGGCGGACCAGGACTATCCGGAAGACGAGGACGTGGACCTGACCGGCGTCGAGTCGGAGCCCGGCGAGACCATCACCATGGACGGCGATTTGGTGGTGGAGGAGATCTCCCTCGAGACTCCGCCTGAAGAACCGACCATCATGAAAGAAGTCCCGACCATCATGGTCGCGGAGAAGGACGCGCCGAAGATCCATGGCGCCGCCAAGGCCGCCGCGGCTAAGCCAGCGCCCAAGCCCGCTCCGGCCCCTGCACCCGTGGCGCTGGCCGAGAACGTCGATCCCGAGATCGTGGAGATCTTCCTGGAAGAAGCCCAGGAAGAGATGAATTCCCTGCGCGAGACCTTCCCGCGCTGGCGCAGCAACCCGGCGGATAAGGAAGCCCTGTCCACCCTCAGGCGTTCCTTCCACACCCTGAAGGGCAGCGGCCGCATGGTCGGCGCGCGCCTCATCGGTGAGTTCGCCTGGGCCTACGAGAACATGCTGAACCGGGTCATCGACCAGACCGTGACCCCGAACGATGACCTGTTCGCCCTCATCGACATGGGCATCGCCGCCTTGCCGGAACTCGTCGAACAACTGGAAGTCGGCAGCGCCCCCAAGGTAGACACCCAGCCGATGATGGATGCGGCCGCCGCCTTCAGCCGCGGTGAGCAGCCGCCGCTGCCCGGCACCCACGGCGCCGCACCGGCACCTGCTGAAGAACCCACCATGATCCGCCCCGCGGGCATGGCCTTGGCCGGAATGGAAGAGCCCACGGTCATCATGCCGCGAGTCGAGATCCTGCCGCCCGCCGTGGCCATGGATCCGGTGCTCTACGACATCTTCAAGCGCGAAGCCGAAGGCCACCTCTTGGTGCTGGACGCCTTCCGCAACCAGATCCTCACGGACCGCAGCATCGGCGAAGATGTGGTGCGAGCCTTCCACACCCTGCACGGCAGCGCGGCCCTGGCCGGCGCTTCCAACATGGCGACGCTGATCGAGCCCTTGCACAGATACGTGGCCAGTCTACGTGAGCAGGACCTGATGTTGCCCGCTGAACACGTGGGCCTCGTCAAGGACGTGCTCATCTCCATGCGCACCATGCTGGGTGCTTTGGGCAACGGCGAAGTCTTGCCGCTGCCGAAGGGCCTCATGGAGCGTCTGAAGTCGCTGCGCCCCGACGGCACCAACACCCTCACCGGCATCGAGACCGGCGAACTGCAGAGCGGCGAAGATATCGTGATGTCCGGCCCGGCAGATGCAGGCGATGAGCCCGCCATGCCGACTGCACCCAAGAAGAAAGACAAGGCCGCCAAAGCTGAGATGCCCAAGGCTGCGGCGCCCGCCAAGTTCGTGAAGCTCTCGGACCTCAAGGATTTCGACCCCGACCTCGCCGCCATCTTCTTCGAAGAGGCGAGCGAGCTCTTGGAGTCGAGCGACACCAGCCTGCACCACTGGTCCCAGAACAAGACCGATCCCGAGATGGTCGCCCAGTTGCAGCGCAACCTGCACACCCTGAAGGGCGGCGCGCGCATGGCGGGCCTCACCCCCATGGGCGACCTGTCCCACGAGATGGAGACGGTGCTCACGGACGTTGTGGACGGCCGCATCACCGCTTCCAACGAACTCTTCATCTTGCTCAACCGCTCCGTGGACCGCCTGCATCGCATGATGGAGCAGGCCTACGCGAACCAGCCGATGTTCGATGCCACCGATCTGGTCGTCGACCTGAAGCGCGTGCACGGCCACACCGTGGACCGGGAACTCGAGCCCCAGAGCCACGAGGAGCGCTTCGAGACCATCACCATCCCGCCGCCGCCGCCGATCATCGACCATACCGATGACAAGCCGGCCACGGCCGCCGTACAGCCAGAACCGGAACCAGAAGACGAGGCTGCTGCCGCCGAAGCCGCACTGGGCGGGGACAGCGAGCGCCGTACCGGATCCCGCATCCAGCACGAGCTGGTGCGCGTGCGCGCCGACCTCCTTGAGAGCGCGCTCAACTACGCCGGTGAGGTGGGTATCTACCGTTCCCGCCTGGAACAGCAGGTCAACACCATCAACTTCAACTTGGGCGAACTCGAACAGACGGTGGTCCGTCTGCGCGACCAGCTGCGCAAGCTCGAGATCGAGAACGAAGCCCAGATCCGATCCCAGTACGTGCAGGAAGCCGGCGTCGAGAACCCCGACTTCGACCCGCTCGAACTCGACCAGTTCTCCACCCTGCAGCAGCTGTCCCGAGCGCTGGCGGAGTCCGTGGGCGACTTGGTGAGCATCCAGGGCCTCCTCACCAACCAGGCCCGTGAGGCCGAGACGCTGCTCCTACAGCAGTCCCGCGTCACCACCGAACTGCAAGATGGCCTCATGCGCACGCGCATGGTGCCTTTCTCCCGCCATGCCCAGCGCCTGCGCCGCGTGGTGCGCCAGACTGCGGA
>DASYCJ010000038.1:0-10599 GCA_036500225.1 Gammaproteobacteria bacterium | reverse complement strand
GATCTGCTTGGCGAGATCGGTGTTGTCGGTGATCACGCCGGCTTTCCAGTGCAGGCACTGGGACTTCAGCCAATCGCCGATACCTTGATAGAGAGGACCCAAAGTCTCCACGGTGCCGAGGCGCTCGCCATAGGGTGGATTGGTCACCACCAGACCCATCTGCAGGTTCTTGGCCACGGCATTGTCCGCGAGGGCCCTGTGCTCGAAGCGCACGGCGGGTGCGATGCCCGCAGTGCGGGCGTTCTTCTGGGACGCCAGGATGGCCTTGGCATCCATGTCTGAACCCATGATCACGGGTCCCTTGCCACGACCGGCGTTCTGCCGCTCCCGGGCCTGCATCAGGGTCTGCTCCCAGAGTTTCTGGTCATGCTTCAACCAACCCTGGAATCCCCAATAGTCCCGCAACAGACCCGGCGCCACATCACCGGCCATGAGCGCTGCTTCGATGACCAGGGTGCCCGAACCGCAGAGGGGATCCGCGAAGCTGCCGCCGCGCTTGGCGATCTCCGGCCAACCGCACTTCAATAGAAGCGCTGCCGCCAAGTTCTCTTTCAGGGGCGCTGCCACACCGGCCTCACGGTAACCGCGCATATGCAGGCTGTCGCCGGAGAGGTCGATGCTCACGGTGGCGAGACCGCGATACAGATGGCAGTTCACCAAGAGGTCGGGTCGCACCCGGTCCACGTCGGGCCGCCGGCCCGTGAGATCCCGGAAGCGGTCCACGATGGCGTCCTTCACTTTTTGGGCGCCGAACTGGGTGTTAGTGATGGTGTCGCTGGTACCACCGAAGTCCACCGCCAGGGTGCCGTCGGGCGACACATCCTGTTCCCAAGGCATCTTGCGGATGGCGGTATATAAGGCTTCCGCATCCGGCGCAGCGAAGCGCGCCACAGGCATGAGCACCCGGTTGGCGGTGCGCAGCCACAGGCAGGCGCGATAGGCGTCCGCCGGCGTGCCCTCGAAACTCGCACCGCCGCGGGCTTCCTTGACCTCCTTGGCCCCGAGCGCTTTCAGCTCGTCGGCTACCAGGGGTTCCAGGCCCTTGGCGGCAGTGGCGAAGAAACGGATCAGCGGAGCCTGGGACTTCTTACTAGGACGTGGGGAGTCCCGGTGGGGACGGGGGCGGTGCGCATTCATTGTGTTAGGGTACATGCCCCCACGCCGCGTATCTAATGCGCCGACGCATGACCCGAGCCGCCGCCATACCCGCCGCCCTCTTGCCTGCGCTGGAAGCGGCTGAATCGCGCTACCGCGACAACGGCGGCTCGCCGGATCGCCCGCCTGCCGCTGCCGCCGAGAGCCTGTCCCGGGTCTGGGCCGCGAGTCCCTTCGTGGCCCAGAACTGCGCCCGGGAACCCCGGCTCCTGGAGGAACTGGCCAGCTCCGGCGAACTCAACGATCCCAATTCCCCCGCCACGCGGGTGAAAGAGAGCCTCAAGGACGTGCCGGACGAGCGGGTGCTCATGTCGCGCCTGCGCCAGCTGCGTCGCCGCGAGATGACCCGTATCGCCTGGCGTGACATCGCCGGTTGGGCGAGCCTGGAAGAGACCTTGCGGGATCTGTCGGACCTCGCCGATGCGCTCACCCAATCCGCCCTCACGCATCTTTCCAAATGGCATGCGGAGAAACACGGCGCGGCCCGCAATGCCAAGGGCGCAGCCCAATCTCTTGTCGTGCTGGGCCTGGGCAAACTCGGTGCCAAGGAACTGAACTTCTCCTCCGATATAGACCTGATATTCACCTATCCGGAAGCGGGCGTGAGCGACGGCGAGCGGCCCCTGGATAACGAAGAGTATTTCCTGCGCCTCGCCCAGAAGCTCACCAAGGCCCTGGACGAAGCCACCGGTGACGGCATGGTATTCCGGGTGGATCTGCGTCTGCGGCCCTTCGGCGAAGCGGGCCCCGTGGCCCTGAGCTTCGACGCCATGGAAGCCTATTACCAGAGCCACGGCCGGGAATGGGAGCGCTATGCCTTCATCAAGGCGCGGCCGATTGCGGGTGATCTGAAAGCGGGCGAGAAACTGCTGCAGATGCTCAGGCCCTTCGTCTATCGGCGCTATCTCGACTACGGCGCTTTCGAATCCCTTCGGGATATGAAGGCCCTGCTGACCCAGGAGGTGGGTCGGCGCGGACTCTTGGACAACGTGAAGCTCGGTCCAGGCGGCATCCGCGAGATCGAGTTCATCGGTCAGATGTTCCAGCTCATCCGCGGCGGCCGCGAGCCGCAATTGCGGGAGCGGGGCATCGTCGCGGTACTGACCTATCTCGGCTCCAAGAACTATCTCGATCCCAAGGACGCGGAAGCCCTGCTCAAAGCCTATGCCTTCCTGCGCAAGGTGGAGAATCGCCTGCAGGAAGCTGGCGACCAGCAACTGCATGACCTGCCGGAAGACGAGCTCGGCCGCACCCGGCTCGCCTTCGGCACGGGCTTCGCCGATTGGGCCTCGTTCCGCGCGGCCCTGGATGCGGAGCGGGCCGAAGTGCACCGGGTGTTCGAGTCCGTGGTGGTGGCGCCCAAGGCGATACAGGATGAGGTCACGGCCAATGCCGTGTGGGCTGATGACGCGGAAGCGGAAGCTAAGTTGAAAGAGCTGGGTTTCGCCGAACCCAAGGAAGCAGCGCGGGTGCTGCATTCCCTGCAGGAAGATGCCAGTCGCCAGCAGGGCGAGCGCTCGCGGCGGCTCTTGCAGGCGCTCTTGCCGCGCCTAGTGACCGCCGTCTGCGAAGTGAAAGTACCCGGCGCCACGCCGGATGAAGTACTGAAGCGCCTGGCCAGGGTGGTGGAAGCCATCGCCAAGCGTTCCGCTTATCTCGCACTGCTCACGGAGAACCCCACGGCCCTGGGGCAATTGGCGCGACTCGCGGCTGAGAGCGTGTGGCTGGTGGACATGGTGGTGCGCTCGCCCATCCTCCTGGACGAACTCATCGATCCTCGCATCTTCAAGGAGTTCCCTTCGCAGGATTCCCTGCATGCCGAGTTGGAAGGCGTGCTCGCCGGCATCGCGGCGGACGATCTCGAGATGCAGATGGATGCCTTGCGTCAGTTCCAGCAGGCGGCGGTGGTGCATGCGGCTGCGGCGGATCTCGCCGGCAATGCGCCGCTCATGAAGGTGAGCGATTTCCTCACCTGGACCGCGGAGCAAGTGATCCGCAAGGCCCTGCAGATCGCTTGGAAACAATTGGTAGCTCGCCACGGCCGGCCCCAGTGCATCGAGCATGGCCGCCTCAGGGACGCGCGCTTCGGTGTAGTGGCCTACGGCAAGCTCGGTGGTTGGGAGCTGGGTTACGGGTCTGATCTTGATCTGGTATTCCTGCACGACAGCCGAAGCGCCGAGCAGCAGACCAACGGCCCTAAGGTGCTGGACAACGTGGAGTTCTTCACCCGTCTCGCCCAGCGCATCATCAACATCCTCTCCATCCCCACCACTTCCGGTGTGTTGTACCAGGTGGACACGCGCCTGCGTCCCAGCGGCGGAGCGGGGCTGATCGTCAGTTCCATAGATGGCTTCGCGCACTACCAGGAGCAGCAGGCCTGGACCTGGGAGCATCAGGCTCTACTCCGGGCACGGCCGGTGGCCGGCGACAAGGAAGTGGCGGATCTCTTCCGTGGCGTACGCCGCTCGGTGCTGAGCAAGGAGCGGGACAACGCCAAGCTCAAGACCGACATCGCCGCCATGCGCACCCGCATGCGCGGTGAGCACGCCCACAAGGGCGACTATTTCGACATCAAGCTGGACTTAGGGGGCCTGACGGACATCGAGTTCATGGTGCAGTACTGGGTACTGGCCCATGCCAACGAGTATCCCCAGCTGCTGGAATGGCCGGATAACATCCGCAACCTGGAAGGGCTGGTGGCCACGGGCGTGATGCCCAAGGCACAGGCGGACTTCCTGGCGGACAGCTACCGGGAGTTCCGCCGCCGCGTGCACCACCTGACCCTGGAGGGCCGCCCGGCCCACATCCCGGTGGAGGAGGCGGAACCGCTCCGGACCCAGGTCCGGAAGCTCTGGAAAGAGACCCTGGGGGAGGCCCCGGCGCAGTTGGTATAATCGCGCCTCTTCTATAGAGAGTCTCAAGGGGTCGCCCGTGTCCGCTGTGCATATCAAAGAAGGTTCCGAGACCCCCAACGCCCAGAAGACCTATCAGGTCACCGCCAAGGACCTGCCCCTGCATTGCCCCATGGACGAGATGCGCCAGTGGGATTCCCATCCCCGGGTGTTCCTGCCCATCGAAGTGACCGGCGAAGCGAAATGCCCCTATTGTGGCGCTGACTACAGGCTCGTTCGCTAAACGCTCTCTTCAGCGGGACGCTATCTAGATGCCGCTCTCGCAAATATCCGCTGTGCTGATGGTCCGCGACGCGGAGGTTACCCTCGTGGCCACGCTGGATTCCCTCAAGCGCTTCGGCGAAGTGGTGGTGTTCGACAACGGCTCCCAGGACCGCACGCTCGAGATCGCTGGGCGCTATGCCAACGTGCGCATCCACAAGGGTGAGTTCTCAGGCTTCGGGCCGACCCGCAATAAGGCTGCGAGCCTCGCGGTGAATGACTGGGTGTTCTCCATCGACGCCGATGAGGTGCCGGACGAGGCGCTCCTGGCAGCCCTGGACGCGGTGATGTTGGAGCAGAGTGGCGTCGCGTACTGCGTGAAGCGGCAGAACTATCTCCTGGGCAAGCGGGTACGGCATTCCGGCTGGGGCAGCCAGTGGCTGACACGGCTCTACGACCGTAAGGACCACGCCTTCACGGATGTGGCGGTGCACGAGAAGGTGGAGCTCAAGGTTGGCGAAGAGCCCAAGAAGCTCGCGGGGACCTTGAAGCACATGCCCATGCAGGATGCGGGTGATTTCCTGGTGAAGATGCACCGCTACACCATGCTCAAGGCCGGCGAATCCCGCCGCACCTACCACCCGGCGATCATCCTTCTGAAGACCTTCTGGGCCTTCATCCGAAGCTATATATTGAGGATGGGGATACTGGACGGCTGGCGGGGGGTGCTCATCTCCGTCTCCGAAGCCAACGGCGTCTTCTATAAGTACATGGTCATCTATTCCAAGCGAGACAACTCATGATCATCGTCACCGGCGGCGCAGGTTTCGTGGGTTCCAACCTGGTCATGGCGCTGAACCAGCGCGGCCACTCGGACATCATCGTGGTGGACGATCTCAAGGACGGCACCAAGTTCAAAAACCTGGTGGACGCGGAGATCGCGGACTACAAGGACAAGGACACCTTCCTGCAGCAGCTGCTGACCCCGAACCACAGCTTCGGTCCGGTGGAGGCGGTGTTCCACAACGGCGCCTGCTCCGATACCACCGAGTGGAACGGGCAGTACATGATGTCCGTGAACTATGATTACTCCAAGGCGCTCTTGGATTACTGCCAGTCCCGCAACATCCCCTTCATCTATGCCTCGTCGGCCGCGGTCTACGGCGGCGGCAAGGTGTTCAAGGAGGAGCGGGGCCATGAGGCGCCCTTGAACGTATACGGCTATTCCAAGTTCCTGTTCGACCAATACCTGCGCCGCCGCATCAAGACCGGTTTGAAGAGCCAGGTGGTGGGCTTTCGTTACTTCAATGTGTACGGTCCCCGCGAGCAGCACAAGGGCAAGATGGCCAGTACCGCCTTCCACTTCAACAACCAGATCATCGAGACCGGCAAGTGCAAGCTCTTCGAGGGCAGCGATGGTTACGACAAGGGCGAGCAGCGCCGCGATTTCATCCATGTGGATGACGTCTGCGCCGTGAACCTGTGGTTTTGGGGGCACCCCAAGTGCTCCGGCATCTTCAACTTAGGGACAGGCCACGCCCAGCCCTTCAACGACGTTGCCAAGGCCGTGATCAAGTACCACGGCAAGGGGACGATTGAGTACATCCCCTTCCCGGATGTGCTCAAAGGCCGTTACCAGAGCTTCACGGAGGCGGACCTGACGAACCTGCGCGCCACCGGTTGCGACCACAAGTTCATGACCGTGGAAGAGGGTGTCGAGAAATATATGAAATGGTTGAACCGCTGAGATGCGCTTACGCATCCTATCCCTGACATTCTTAGTAGTCTGGTTCGCCTCAATCCCTGTCCGCGCAGACGATACTTTCTCCGATCTGAACAAGAAGGTCGATTCGGGGAAAAACGTCGTCGTATTGTTCGTTTCCGATGAGGAGACGGCTAAATACGCTAACACCCAAGACGACGGTGATTCTGAGTTCTATTCGGATTGGTATTTTTATCTTGGTACCTTCGTCAAGGATCAAGGGTCCAAGGTCATCGTCTACAAGATGTCGGTAGCTGACGCCCGGTTATACTTTCATTCGGATAAAGCCCCCGAAGATGAATGGTCGATCGCCTTTATGAAGAAAGGGGAGTCCGTCTTGTATTCGCCTAAGCCAATCATGGACCCTAAGACTTTCCAGTTTGCATCCGACTACTTTGATGGAAAAACAGACACCAAGCAGGCAAAGCAACTTGGCCTCTCATTTATCAAGCTCCATTGAGGTTGAATGATGGCTGGTAGTAATCGCATCCTCGTCGTCGGTCCCGCCTGGGTCGGCGATATGGTCATGGCCCAGAGCCTGTTCATGACCCTCAAGGGCCGTTTCCCCGATGCCGATATCGACGTGCTGGCGCCTGCCTGGTCGCGGCCGCTCCTGGCGCGCATGCCGGAAGTGAAATCTGCCGTGACGCTACCCCTGGAGCATGGCGAGCTCGGCTGGGGCGTGCGCCGCCGCCTCGGTGTGACTCTCTACGGCCGCTACCAACGCGCCATCGTCCTGCCTCGTTCCTGGAAGTCCGCCTTGGTGCCGGCTTTCGCCAACATCCCCATCCGAACCGGTTACCGCGGTGAGTTCCGCTACGGCCTCATCAACGACATACGCAAGCTGGACAACAAGAAGCTGACCCAGACGGTGCAGCGCTACGTCGCCTTGGGTTTGCCGAGAGATGCGACTCTACCGCCGCCCATCCCCCAGCCGAAGTTACGGGTCGACAAAGACAACCAGCGCCTGCAACTGGATCTGAACCGGTTGAACCTCGATAGACCCGTCGTGGCGCTGTTGCCCGGCGCGGAATACGGCCCGGCCAAGCGTTGGCCCATCGAGCGTTACGCGGAACTGGCGAAGCGCCTCGTGGCCTCCGGCAAGCAGATATGGGTGTTCGGCTCGGCGAAAGAAGATGAGCTGGGTGCCGCCATCGTGCAGGCGGCGGGCGAGGGAGCCGTGAACCTCTGCGGCCGCACCAAGCTCGTGGATGCGGTGGACCTCATGGCCCTGGCCGATTGCGCCGTGACCAATGACTCTGGTCTCATGCACATCGCTGGCGCCGTGGGCGTGCGCCTCGTGGCGCTGTACGGCTCGTCCAGCCCGGACTACACGCCGCCCCTCACGTCGAAAGCCGAGGTGGTGTATCTCAGGCTCTCCTGCAGCCCCTGTTTCGAGCGCACTTGTCCCTTGAAACACTTCAACTGCATGATCCAGATGGAAGTGGACGAGGTATTCCAACGTTCGAACTCGCAAAGGCGTGCATCATGATCAGGCGTGTCATGGCTCTGCTTGCCTTGGTGTCTCTTGCCGCTTGCGCGACGGTTCCCAAGCCCGCAGCCATCAAGGAAGTGGCCACCGCCGACCAGGGCCAGTATTGGCTGGTGGATCACGACAGCCTGCCCGCGGATCTGCCGGCAGAAGACGCCTGTGTCCGGGTCAAGGCGATCATCGCCGATGGCAAGATAGTCGATCCCAAGATACTGGCGGTGGTGGGCCCCGGCATCGACGCTTGGCTGCCCGGGTTCCTGAAGCAGCTGCGCTTCTATCCCGCGCCGACCAATCCCACCAGCATGCCCATCCGCACCGTGCTGACCTGGACCCTCACCCGCTCCGTCACGTCCGAGACGGTCCCCGCGCAGAACGCGCAGGCGGCCATGCAGGCCATGGCCAATGCGCCGCCTGAGCAGGGATGGGGTGACAAGTGCAAGGCCGAGATGGACCAGCAGATGGGCATCGCGCCCGCTCCAGCTGCAGTCACGGCGGCTCATCCGCGCTGATCTGGTTTCTGCACCTTGAGATTTGACTATCTGCGGGTTTGACTTTGTCGCAGTAAATCTCAGGTCTATCCCCGGCAGCCAAACCACGGTGCTTCTCCTATGATGGACGTGAAGGATCTTCACGCGCGTCCAAGGAGTGACCATGTACAGATTTGCAATGCTCGGATTGGCTGCGGCGCTCATGCTGCCCGCCATCGCCCGGGCCGATGACACCACCACCAGTTCCACCACGACCACCAACAACAACGAGACCGCCAGCTATAGCGACAGCGGCGAGGAGGGCGGGCACATCGGCATCAGCGCCCACGCCAGCACCTTGGGTTATGGCCCCGAACTGAACTTCACGCTCGACCCGTATCTGGTGCTGCGTTTCGACTACAACTATTACAACGACTACAGCTACACCACCACCAAGGACCAGATCAAATACGATGCCCACCTGCACCTGAACAACTACGGCGCGGCCCTGGACTGGCATCCCTTCGCCGGTGTCTTCCTGATCAGCCTCGGCGTATTCAAGGACAACAACTACATCAACGCCGTTGCGGTGCCGCAGCAGCGATACACCATCGACGGCCAGACCTTTACGGCCTCGGAAGTGGGTACGCTGGACGGGCACATCACTTTCAATTCCTGGGCGCCTTATCTCGGCGTGGGCCTGAACACCTTGGGCAGCACCGACCGGGGCGTTGGTTTCGAGATCGGTCTCGGCGTGCTCTACCAGGGCTCACCCTCCACGGCCTTGCAGGCCCAGGGGCCCATCACTCTGGTACCGGGACTGAGTCAGGCCACGCAGGACGAGCAGCAGCGCCTGGACGACCAGTGGAACAGCTACAAGTATTACCCTGTGGTTAACCTGGGTCTCGTGTTCCGATTCTGATCGGACCACGAACGGAAAAAGAAAAGGCGGACCTTGGGTCCGCCTTTTCATTTGTCGCCAAGTTTCGGTCAATCCAAAGTGATGGCTTTGGAGGGGTTGCCGATGGCAAGCCAAGGACTCTTCCGATAAGTGTCCGCGATCAACCACGCACCTATGGTGATGGCCCAAGAGATAAGGAACGCGGTACAGGCGGTGCGGCCGGTGGAGAGCAGCGGACCCCAGCACAGGGTCGAGATGATGCCCAGCATCACCGTCTCCATGCTCGCCGCCAGGCGCGGCCACACGCCGAACAGGAGGCCCGCGGCGGCCAGCATGCTGCCGGAGCCGGTGATGTAAGCCCAGGCTAGGTGCGCCGGTAGCCAGGCGGGTACGAAGTCCGCGGTGGGGCCACTGAACACGAAGTGCACCAGACCGATCATGGGCATGCAGGCGATGAGCAAGAGGCGCGCGCCCAGGATGCCGCGCTCAGCCACCAGGAACTTGAGATGAGCCCGCTCCCAGGCACCGGCATGGGCGGCGAACAGCGCCCAACTGCCGGCGGTGATGATGCCGATCTCACCGAAGCCACCCCAGCTCTCGACGTCCTGCGGAGCCATGAGTAGCTTCGGTAGTTTAAGCAGTACCACCCATAGCACCAGGAACACGAAGGAGAGACGCGCGGCCTGGGTGAGGGTGGGTTTGAAGAGCAGTCCCAAGCCTGCCAGGAGTTCCACCACGGCGCAGAGGTAGGAGAGCGCGGTGTAAGCGGGTACACCCTTGGGCACGTCCTGCCAGACCAGGGCGAAACCCCCGTTCACGAGGCCCGTGATCCCAAGCCCTATCAATACCAGCGCGTATGCGACCCGGGCCGGGCGGATGGACATGACCATGAGTTCCCCACCTTTTTGTGTCGATGACAGGTATCGAGACAGGAAGGCGGACGAGAGGTTCCCGTGCGTGGGGGATATCAGGAAAAAATCAGATTCTGCTTCAGCCCTTGTAGGCCTTCTTGATGGCCGCGATGTCGATCTTCACCATCTTCATCATGGCTTCCATCACGCGCCGCGCCTTCACCTTGTCCTTGTCCTGGATGTACTTCATCAGGATGGTGGGGGTCACCTGCCATTGGAAGCCGTACTTGTCCTTGAGCCAGCCGCAGGCGATGGGCGCGCCGCCATCGGCCATGAGCTTGTCCCAGTAGTAGTCCACCTCCGCCTGGTCCTTGCAGTTCACCATCAGCGATACCGCCTCGGAGAAGGGCGCATCGTGCAGGCCGTTTAGCGCCAGGTACTCCTGGCCCTGCAACTGGAACTTCACCACCAGCACCTTGCCCGCCGCCTGGCTCTCAGCGCCGTAATGGCTCATCTCCAGGATCTTGGCGTCCTTGAACACCGAGACATAGAAGCGGGCGGCTTCCTCCGCCTTATCGTTGAACCAGAACATGGGGGTGATCTTCTGCATGGCAGTCACTCCAGTAGCTTGTGACCCTTGGGCAGTTGGTGCGCGTACCAGAGCGCGAGCCGGTGCCGCATGGATTGCTGGGACACCTGTTCTTCCGGCATCGGCGCGATCTTCTTGTCATGCACCAAGAGGCGGTAGATATAGAGGATCTTGTCCGCCTGGGAATCCGTGGCCTCGAACACCACCGCACCGCGGCCTTCGGCGTATTTGACGCCCGCCGCGAGGGCTTCTTTCGTCAACTCGGATTC